>NZ_VRVF01000160.1:0-3116 GCF_008040045.1 Methylobacterium sp. WL8
TCTCCAGCAGCGCTACCGCCTCGCGTTTGAACTCTGGGGTGAACTCGCGTCTCGTCTTGGCCATCAAACACCTTCCCCGCCCGCAAGGAGCGTATCAGAGGTGTCCGTGGAACCGGGGGAGGATCAGTTCCGCTACATGCTGACCCGCTGGCGCGCGCTGACCCGGGTGTTCGACGACGGCCGGATCGGGCTCGACAACAACCCGGCCGAGCGGGCGCTCCGCGGCGTCGCCGTCGGGCGCAAGAACTACCTGTTCGCCGGCTCGGATCGGGGCGCCGAGCGGGCGGCCGCCTTCTACACGCTGATCGAGACGGCCAAGCTGAACGGCCTCGATACCGAGGCCTACCTGCGGGACGTCCTCACCCGCATCGCCGACCATCCGGCCCGACGCCTGGGCGAACTGCTACCGTGGAACTGGGCCCCGCTCACGGACCTCGCTCAGGCCGCCTGACCCGCAAGGCCCATCACCGAGCGCTTACCCGCTACGAGCGACGCGCTGACCTCCACCTCGCCTTCACCACCCTCGCCTGCGCCCTCATCTGCCGAACTCAGGCCAAACGGTTTTGTCCCTAGCTCTTAGGGCTCCCCTAATCAGGCGCGGCCACAAACTCGAAACATGATCGTCCAACCGCGGTCACAGGGCTTCGGTATCGAGGCGCCTCTCTTCCACCGAAGCAGACTGATCGCATGACGCTCAGCGACCTCGACAAGCCCGCCGATCTGACGATCTGGCCGCGGGGTATGTCCGCCCGGAAGCAGGAGGGGCATGAGTTTCGAACGCTCCGTGAAACCCTGACGGCTGCGGCCGATGCGCTTCGAGATCCGAAAGCGCTGCCCTGGATCGTGACGGAGGAAGGCCACGTCCTCTCGCCCGACTGGATCGCTGCCAATGGGTTTGCAGCGCGCAGCCACTGAGAGCTATCTCACCTCAAGGCTACCTCCGGGTTCACCCGATCCCGCATCTCCTTGCCGGCCTTGAAGGCAAGCGCAGCCTTGGCCGGCACCTCGACCCGTGCTCCCGTCCTCGGGTTGCGCCCCTGCCGGGCGCGTTGCTCCTTCACCGTGAATGATCCGAACCCACGGATTTCCACACGATCGCCAGCTGCTAGCGCATCAGAGATGCAGGCGAGGATGGCATCGACCACCGCCTGGCAGTCTTTCTCGTAGAGGTGCGGGTTCATGGCGGCGAGGCGCAGAACGAGCTCGGACCGGATCATGGCGCCCGAATAGGGGCATGCAGCGCCGGGCGGCAACCCGTCGATCCGGCGTGCTGCTGGGCGATTTCAGCAAGTCGAGGCGATTCGAGCCTGTCTTAGGCGAACCCACCCTGCATCACCGGCCGCGCATCTCGCGACCGACCGAGCAGGGCAACTCGGATCTCATCGTCATGCCCCAGAGCACCATCCCGGTCCCCGACCTAACGATATCCCGCGACTGGCTCAAAAAGGCCGTGCAGGCCGGCGAGTGCAGAAGACGACACCTCGTCCCTCTACCTCACGACCCAGCGAGATCGCGTCTACTGGTGCTCCGCTCCTACGCGACAGCGGCCAAGGCCGACGAGGCGCGCTCGCTGATCTACCTCGGCTTGGCGCCGCCCGTGGCCGATCCATAGCGCCGGTGCGGCGGGTAGCCCCGTTGCATGCGCCCACCGGGCCGGGCTGCCTCTGTAGGGCTACCAGCTCTAACTTACGGGAGACAGTGCGCTGTCCCTGCGGTGCGACGCGGGTAAGTGCCGAAACCCCTTGACGCCGAACCTGCAACGCCCGAGCACATCGAAGTGGGACACATCACGCAGCATGAGACCTCTGGCCTCGTTGGGATCGGGCTGTACACGCCCGCCGAGGCCGGTCGCCTTCTCCACATCTCGGCGGCGAAGATATCGCGCTGGCTTCGCGGCCACGATGCCAACGGTAAACACTACGCGCCGCTGTGGCAGCCGCAGGTGGATCTCGGCGACGAGGGCGTGTTTCTCGGCTTCAGGGATCTTCAGGAGGTCCGGGTTGCCTCAACTTTCATCGAGCGAGGCCTGAGCGCACAGCGGGTTCGCCAGGCGATCGAGCTTGCGCGAGACCTGGTCGGAGAAGCGCGCCCGCTCTCGACGGCGAAGTTTCGGTCGGACGGCCGGACCGTGTTCCTCCAAGTCGTCGAGGAGGACGGGCAGACCAAGCTCATCGACCTGTTCAGGAAGCAGTTCGCGTTCCGAGACATCATCGAGCGTAGCCTGACCAACCTCGACTACGACGACGCTGGCATCCCTGCTGTGTGGTGGCCGCTCGGGCGCGCGAAGTCGGTGAAGATAGACCCGGCCCGATCGTTCGGCCAGCCGATCGAGGCCGAAACATCGGTCCCAGTCGATGCGCTCGTCTCGGCCGTCGAGGCGGAGGGCACGCCAGAAGCCGCTGCCCGCGTTTGGGATGTGCCGCTGCGTGCCGTGAAGCGCGCCCTCGCGTTCAGGCGCGAGATGGATATGCGGCAGGCAGCTTGAGGGTCTTCTTCGACAACTGCACGACCCCCGTGCTTGCCGAAACCCTGGACGGATATCTCCGGCATCGGAAGGACAGCGCGTCGCATATTCGCGACCTGCCTTGTGGGCGGCATGCCTCCGATATGGAGTGGATGGCCTATCTCGCTGACACAGGTGACGATTGGCTGGTCGTCACCGGCGATCGCAGGATCCAGAAAAACAAGGCGGAGCGTGCGGCCTTCCGCCAAGCCAGATTGAAGGGCTTCGTCCTCGCCCCCGGGTATCAGACGACGAAGATCCATCAGCAAGCTTCCCTGCTGATCTGGCGTTGGCCGGACATCGACGGTCTGCTGAAGCTCGCACCGCCGTTCCTGTTCGAGATCCCAATGCACCGACAGGCCGGGTTCCGGCAGCTCCCGGTCTGACCTCCGCGGGCGATCAGGCGCCACCTCGGCGCGAGCGCCTACGCGACGCATTCGGGCTCGGCCTCTAGCTTCTTGGAATAGGCGAGCAGCGTTGACTTACGGTCGTGTCCCTAGGCGTGGTGTAGCTTGGTGAGGGCCACCACGATCACCGGCTTGGGCCGGGACGATCAGGCTGCGAGGGTGGGCAGGCTGACGAGGGGATCATCGCCGATCGGGGCGATGCTTTC
>NZ_VRVF01000161.1:0-2827 GCF_008040045.1 Methylobacterium sp. WL8
CCGTCTTGCCCCCCGCCTTGCCCTAAAAATCGGACGCGACCCATGCTTGAGGCGACCCCGCTCACCTGCGCGATCCTCGACGACTACCAGGGCGTCGCCACCACCCTCGCGGACTGGTCCCCGCTCCGGGACCGCGTCGCGCTGCGCCCCTTCCGCGAGGGCTTCACGACCGAGGACGCGCTGGTCGCGGCCATCGCCGACTGCGAAATCGTGGTGATCATGCGCGAGCGCACGCCGTTCCCGGCCGCCCTGTTCGCGCGCCTGCCGAAGCTCAAGCTCCTGGTCACCTCCGGCATGCGCAACGCGAGCATCGACCTCGCCGCGGCCAAGGCCCACGGGGTCGTCGTCTGCGGCACGGCGAGCGGCTCCGCGCCGCCGGTGGAGCTGACCTGGGCGCTGATCCTCGCGCTTGCCCGCCGCGTCGTGCCGGAGGCGAACGCCCTGCGGGCCGGCGGCTGGCAGACGAGCGTGGGCGCCGACCTCGCCGGCCGCCGCCTCGGATTGCTGGGCTTGGGCAAGATCGGGACCCGCGTCGCCCGGATCGGCCAGGCCTTCGGCATGCTGGTCTCGGCCTGGAGCCCGAACCTCACGGAGGCGCGGGCGGCCGACGCCGGCGTGGCGCTCTCAGTCTCCAAGGCGGCGCTGATGGCCGAGAGCGACGTGGTCTCGCTCCACCTCGTGCTCGGCGACAGCACCCGCGGGCTGGTCGACGCCGCGGCGCTCGCGCTGATGCGGCCGCACGCCCTGCTGATCAACACCGCGCGGGCGGGCCTCGTCGACGGCCTGGCGCTGCAGGCCGCCCTCGCGGAAGGCCGGATCGGCGGGGCCGGCCTCGACGTGTTCGAGATCGAGCCCCTGCCGGCGGACTCGCCCTGGCGCAGCCTGCCGAACCTGCTGGCCCTGCCCCATCTCGGCTACGTGAGCGAAGCCAACTACCGCACCTACTTCACCGAGGCGGTGGCCGACATCCAAGGGTTCCTCGACGGCGCGCCGGTGCGGGTGATCGGCTAGGCCTCCGCGTCCTGCCCGGGATCGATGAAACGCACCACCCTCCAGCCAGGGCCCGTCATTCCGGGGCTGCGAAGCAGAGCCCGGACCCGGAGGGCCGCGCCGAATGCGTGCAATCCAGAACCACAGGTTGTGATCTAGCGCGTGCGGTCGGCGGCTGTGGATCCCGGGCTCGCCTGCGGCGCCCCGGGATGACCGATCCCGAACGCCGCCACCGCTTCCGTACTGAGTCCTATGACAAGACGATAACGGCGCTTCTCACGAAGCGGTCCAACCTGTTCGGGGAGGCGTCCAAGCTGCAAGACCGGATCGCTGAGATCAAGAACGACGTGTCGGCCTTGGACCAGGTTCTCGGCTCACTCGGCTACGAGGGCGATCTAGACGCCGCCATGCCCTGTTAGAAGCGCGAAGTTCTATTCGGGCGGGGCCGAACTCACCAAGGGCATCCTAGACACAATCAGAGAGGCCACAGGGTCGATGACGAGCCGGGAGGTCCGCAGTCCGTCCCATCACTTACCAGCCACGACGCCCGCAACAGCAAGCTCATAACAGAGCACACCCGCCTGGCGTCGAAGGCACTGCGCCATCTATCAAAAAACGGCGCAGTAAGATGCTCAAAGGATCAAAATGGGAATCTAGTCTGGGTGACTAAATCTGATCGTCCTGATCAGAAGCCTCTTCGAGCCTCTTAGCGGTGTCCGAATCACCGTAAAGTGATTCGAACGACTCACGTATTCCTACGCTCCACCGTTCAATATCAGCATCGACCTTCGCTAAGTCGGCCGACAGCCAGTTTTCGTCTAGCGCATTCACGGCGTTTCCCCTCGCTGCCCGCAATCGAGCTGGCGCCTGGACACTACCACTGATTAATGTACCTTTCACCAAGTTTGTTCCCATTGCGTTCGGTATCCTGCTCATGCTGCCTACTGCCTAAGCGCCCGAACTTGTCTTTGGCCTCTGTTCACCAATCGGAACAAAGAACAAGAAGTTCGTTGAGATACTGAAGGCAAATCTACTTAAATTTCATTACCAGTCACAGGACTTTAAAGTCACTGATCTGATGAAGTCTGTTAAGATCAAAGACATGGTGTTAAAAGACACCCCGATCGAAGATCGTTATACAACTCACATAGAATACGCAAATAAGTTTCGCGAAATCACAGGCCAAAACGGCGCTCTTGCGATGCTGTGTTGTTCGGCGATTAGCGCATATAGGCAGAAGAAAGGTAAAAATCACCTCGAAGGTCAAGCTTATATATTTGACCAGTTTAAAAGAGGTGAAGAGATAAAGATCCTACGACAAACTTACCAGAAAGCGTTTGTGCTGATTTCGTTGTATTCCGGAAAAGAAAATAGAATAAAATATCTTAGTCATCGTATTTCAGCAGACCATATCGAATCACGGCCCAGCGTAGATCATGAAGGCGATGCTAAAAAACTAGTTCGACGTGATGAGGACGAGCAAGGGCAGTCTCACGGACAGCGGTTAGCAGACGCGTTTGCCCTGGCGGACTTATTTATCAACCTCGACAATGAGCGTGAAGCTGAAGAAACTTTAAATCGATTTCTTCTTGCTTTTTTTGGATCAAATAAAATCAGTCCAAGCAAGGATGAATACGGAATATATATTGCTAAAAGTGCAGCCTTGCGATCTCTTGATTTATCCAGGCAAGTAGGGGCGGCCATTTTTTTCTAGGACGGCAGAATTGGCTGTTGGGCCTGTTGTTCGAGGGCGGTGAGGTAGGCGTCGGGATCGCGGCGGAAGCGGGTTCGTGCGGTCCGCGCCTGCCTGCGGATGTCGAGGGATCGGCGCAGGGCC
>NZ_VRVF01000162.1:0-2776 GCF_008040045.1 Methylobacterium sp. WL8
AAAGCATCGCCCCGATCGGCGATGATCCCCTCGTCAGCCTGCCCACCCTCGCAGCCTGATCGTCCCGGCCCAAGCCGGTGATCGTGGTGGCCCTCACCAAGCTACACCACGCCTAGGGACACGACCGCGCTTGGCCTCGGATGGTGACGCGAACGTCGTCGATGGGATGTCTTGCACCGCCTGTCAGCGGCGTTATCAAACGCTAGTTCAAGGCTCTGTGCGACGGCGATCAGTCGTTGCCAGCCGGACACTGTTCCATGGCCCTCGAAAAGCACGCCGATCAGAACGCCCGCATCTCGGACGCTGATCCGAACATTGTAGCGTTCGAGATGATCGAGGACGGGAAGGTGATCCATGCCGAATTTGGCGCGACCAGGCTTGGACCTGTCGAGTTCTTCGAGTCGCATCGTGATGTGATCGAGGGAACGGCAAAGCAGACCTATGAGCGGCTTTCGGAACCCACCGAGCATCTGCGGATGACAGACGAGGATTTCGCCGCGCCGGGCTCGCGAGCCAATGCGTCGGACGAACTGAACTGACACACCGGCTGGCTGCCGCTGGGCTGAAGGGCCTGACGATGCAGCGAGTAGGCTTGGGATGGTGGGCATCATGTCCGCCATCCCGGCAGACCAGCCCATGCCTCTGTAAGGACAGCCTCGCGCCCAACCTGATCCGGGGCCGCGTCTACGACCTGACGAAGCACCGCCTCCATCGCGTCGGACCCGCTGATCGCAGCGGCCTCCTGGCCGTGGCGACGAATAGCCGAGCGGTACGCCTTCACGGCAGGGCCGACCTTCGGCCCGCTCTCCATCGCCGTCAGGATGGCTTCCAGTGCGGCCACGATGGGTGCGGTTTCCCGACAAGTCGCCGGTGTAGATGCCTCAGGCTCGGGTACGTCAGCCGGTTTGCGGGGCGGTGCGGAGAGGTTGGTCGTTAGAGGACGCTTCATGGCAATTTCCGCTGTTTGGCTGCTACTGTGATGCTCAATTTCTTCCCTCTCTCAACTTCAGCTGGTGGAACCCATGGGTTTTTTACAATCGCTCAAAATATTCTTCGGCAGCTCAAAATCGAAGAATAGTTCCGCACAGAGGAGACAAATGCAGGGCATAGATATTGCCGAGAGCGGTGATTTTTCGTCCAATTTTAGCACGGCCATGATGGTGCTCAATCAGCGGATAAACAGCAGATTTCCAGATAATTACGAGGCGAGCTCCAAAGCTAACCGAGATTACAGCCGTGACTACGGGGATGACAGAGCTGCAGCTATCGATACAGCCTCTGCCGCCGTTGCAGCCGCTCTGCGTGGTGGTGCCACTGTAAAGCAGGCCGCTGAGGCCGGAGCATCGAGCATCAGCATCTGAGTGGAGCCAGGCCAAGTGCTCGGCCGGATCGATGTCCTGGCGCCAGGGGCCGAAATGGTCGGCGGGGGCGGTCATCGGGCCACCTCAGGGGCGGCTCTAAGCGTAGCGGGACAAACGGGACATCCGGGACATTTGTCCCCCTGTGTCCCGCCCATGAGGGGGGACAGACGGGACACGACTACAAGGAGTGTCCCGATTGTCCCCCTCGGGTTCGCGGAAAGGTCACTCGTCATGGGCGAGCCAAAAATGAAGGGTGCCGCCCGTCTCGTGGGCGCCGATCAGGCCACGGTCCTGCGCGGTCCTCACGGCTCGCTGAAACGCTTTTTTCCTCGCCTCGGCCCGGTTGGCGGCGGTCTCCCCGGTCGTCGCGTAATTGTTCTGAAACTCTGCCCGGACGTGGCCCTCTTGAACGGCCAGCACCTCGGGGCCTTCCCCGCCGAACGGCCTGATGCGCTGGCTCTGTCCAGCGAGGGCATTTTGCATTGCCGACTGGAAAACCTTCAGTGAGACCGGCCAGCGGCTCTTTGCGGACGAAGTGGCTGCGGCGCTCGTCCTGTCGGTCTGCCAGTTCACGACGCATGTCGTGATCGGGTCGCCCCATCGGTCCTGACCGATCTCGATCTGATCTAGCGTGTAGGGAGTTTCTTGCCCGATCCGGCCGCCGCGGAGCTTGCGCACGGCCATCCGCGTGTTCGAGGTGTTGCCGGCCTCGTCTCGGTTCGCCAGCATGGCGAGCACCACGTCGGCCGCGGCCTCCTTCGCGGATGATCCGCGGGTGCCGGTCTCGGTGGATTTGCCGAAGTGATCCACGCCGAACACGAAGGCGCCTGTGTGCTGGCTCAACCGCTCTAGGGCGCTCATCACCCGCTGGGTCTCGGCCGCGCTGTTCTCGTCATCGAACCCGGCGCCTGCCGCTACGGTGTCCACGATGATGAGCGTGAGCGGGAGGTCGTACCGTTGGCGCATCTCGACCGCGGCTTGATCCGCCACGACGATGAGGTCTTCAACCGCCCCGGCATCGACCAAGCGCGGGCATTCCTCGATCCAGGCGAAAGGCAGGTCGTCCGGGTCAACCGTGGCGACGCCGGATGCAGCGTCGGCCATGGCATTCTCTGCGATCTTGCCGGCGACTAGGCCGCGCAACCGGATCGGGATCTCCGATGCACCCTCGGGGGCAATGAACAGGGTGCCGCCGCGACGGAGAACACGCCGGCCGGCGAAGGAATGCCCCGTCATAGTTGATGCGGACATATCGAGGGCGCCGAACGTCTTGCCCGAACCCCATTGGCCGGACAGCAGGCCCTTCCCGCTCTCCGGCACGAGGTCTTTGATGAGCCATGCCCGATCTGCGTTCGGGTCGGCGTCTCGGTGCCACCGAAGGGCCAGAGGCTTGCGGCGGGCCGACGGCTCGGCGC
>NZ_VRVF01000163.1:0-2745 GCF_008040045.1 Methylobacterium sp. WL8
CCGCCGGGCTGCCCGTTCCATCCGCGCTGCCCCGCCGCCATCGCCGTCTGCCGGACGGAGCTGCCGCTGCCCCGCCCGGTCGGAGCCGCGCACACGGTCGCCTGCCATCGGGACCGGGGGGCGTTCGGGTAAGGGCGGTCAGCCCGCCGCCTGCCCCCGCGCCGCCGCATCCGCATGGATCGCCCGGAACAGAGCCGGCGCCCCGCACATGAAGACGGACACGTCGTCGGCGAGGATCGGGCCGACATCCTCGGGCGTCGGCAGGTTGTACACGTACTTGCGCACGGCGATGTAGAACACCTTGCCGTGCAGCGCCCAGACCGCCTCGATCTCGCGCTCCTGCAGCGGCAGCGCGTCCGGCGGTTCGAGGCCGAACTCGGCGCGCAACTCGGCGCAGACCGGCAGGATCAGGGCCTCGCGCACGATGGCGAGGTAGCGGGGGGTGATGTCGACCGAGCGAAGGCCCGCGAAGACGAAGATCCGCACCCATTCGTAGTCGAAGATCCGCGCGGCGTATTCGCGGTAGAACTGGACCAGCCGCGCCTCGAGCGGCCGGCTGCGATCCCGCACCATCGGTCCCCAATCCGGGTTCCAGCGGGCGACGAAGACCTGGTCGTAGACCCGTTCGATCAGGGCCTCCTTGGTCGGGAAGTAGCGGAAGATCGCCGAGTGGGTGATGCCCATACGCGCGGCGAGCTCGCGGGTCTGCCCGGCAAAGCCCTGCTCGGCGAAGAAGCGCGTGGCCGCCTCGACGATCTGCCGCTCGCGCTCGGCGGCCGGCAGGTGACGGCGTCGGCGCGGCGCCGGTTCCGCCGCTTGGGAATCGTCCTCGTCCACCCTAGCCCCGCTTCGAAGCCGACCTGATTCGCGATACTCGGCCGAGCTTGTCGGCATCGACGCACCGAGAGCAACCTTTGGTCAGTTGTAGCTGCCGGGCTGCGTTCGGTTTCACGCCAGGGTTGCGGCTACGGGCTGACGTGATGCGAACGCGGAGCCGTGCATCCCGCTGGCGGGGAGAGGGGATGACCCCGCCCCCGTCAGCTGGGGCTCACGCCGACGCGTCCCAGGTCTCGCTGATGCGGCGGCCGCCGCGAGTGAGGTGCGCGCGCAGCACCACGTCGCCCGGTGGCAGCGCGGCCGGGGGGCGCCACTCCACGTAGATGCGCCAGCCGCCGGTCTGCGGCACCGGCGCGGCGACGGGGTCGTGCATCGTTCCGGCGCTGGCCGAGACCTCCGCGCCGACGCCCGCACCCTCGGCGTCGAGGGCGCCCTGGGGCAGGTCCGGTCCTGCGAAGTCGATGCAGTACAGCCGCCGCCCGGCGATCGGCGGGTCGACCGGACGCAGGCGGTCGGGCGAGCCGACGCGGGTCGAGACCACGCGGGCCAGCGTGCCGGGCAGAGCCGGGACGGGCTCGGCGCCCACCGTGGTCAGCCCGTAGGTCAGCGCGATCGGGTGGCCGGGGCGGACAGGCGCGTCCGGCACGAAGGCCGCCACGATGTTGTCCATGTACTCCTCGACCGAGGGGATCTCGAACAGTTGCACCTGGCCGGCCGCGAACACGTCGCCGGCCCGCGGCAAGGCGCCGGCCGCGACCATCTCGAGCTTCGGAGCGCCGGGCTCGACCCACAGCCCCGGCCGCGCCTCGTGCCGCGCCTCGACGTCGAGGTAGGCGGCAAAGTTCCGCTCGCGCTGCATCAGCCCGAAGCCCGAGAGCGGCGCCGCGCGGAAGGACGAGATCTGCGGGCTCGGCCGTCCGTTGACCAGCGGGCGCCACAGCTGGTCGGCGCCGGCGCGCACCACCAGCCCGTCGGAATCGTGCACCTGCGGCCGGAAGTCGTCGAAGGGTTTCGCCCCCCGCGCGCCCGGCCCGTTCTGGCCGTGCAGGAACATGCTGGTCAGCGGCGCGAGGCCGAGCTGCGGGATGCTCTTGCGCGGGTGGAGCGAGGCCGTGACCTGGATGCGCGCCGGATCGCCGGGCGTGATGTCGAAGCGGTAGGCGCCGGCCAGGCTCGGGCTGTCGAGCAGCGAGAGCACGGTGATCGTGCGGGCGTCGTCCTCGGGCTCGCAGATCCAGTGGGCGGTGAAGTCGGGGAACTCCTCGCCGGTGGAAGACCCGGTGCCGATGGCCGCGCCCCGGGCCGAGAGCCCGTATTCCTGGCCCTCGCCGCGCAGGCGGAAATAGGAGGCGCCGAGGAACACCAGGAACTCCTCCTGGAAGCCGCGCGGCCGCCCGGGCGGCGTGTCGCTGGCGGCGAAGTGCAACCGGAAGCCGGCAAAGCCGAGGCCGGCCGGGAAGCTCTGGCCGGCCAGCGCGGTGCCGAGGTCGAACAGGCCGGATTCGTAGGCGATGGGATGCGCTGGCCCGGCCTTCGGCTGCACGAACAGGGCGCAGCGCTTGCGCTGCAGGAAGCCGCGGTGGAACAGCTGCGCGCTGAAGTGTCGCCCGAAGCGCAAGGACGCGGCCGGGCGGAACACGATGGCGCGGTACTGGTCGTAGGTCAGCCCGGCCAGCGCCGGCGGCAGGTCTTCGGGGGGCGCGACGTAGGGTGCGCCGGCCAACCGCTCCGCGAGGCGGGCCACCGTGGCGAAGGTCGTCGGCCCGTCCGTCACCGCCTGGGGCTCCTGTGCCTTGGCCTCTTGCGCCATCGTTCGGGCCTCATTCAGATCGATGACGCTAGGAACGACGCTGCCGACCATCGCGGTCAGGGCCGTGCGAAGAACGCGGCGGCGGGAGGGGGATACGC
>NZ_VRVF01000164.1:0-2556 GCF_008040045.1 Methylobacterium sp. WL8
CCTGAAGAGTTTCGGGCGCCGCGAGGCGTACGAAAGTCGTGGAAGAACGAACCCGCGGGATGGCGGGCGCAGAGCTATGGGGATTTGGGCAGACCGTCGACCCCAGCGAGGGACGGAAGGCGTGTGATTACCAGCGCCTGGGTACCTGAGCGCTCCCGGATTGCCCGGTTTCCGGCGTTTGGCGGAGCGCGACAGGGTCGGGCGACAGCGTACGTGAAGACCAATCTGGCGTTCGGCACGCGGAGAGGCGTGCCCCGAGGTGCGCCTCCTCGGATATGTGGTGGTGCCAAGCCATGCCGGGTCATGGCGTACACGCCCGGTTCGGCGCGGGGCTGAACGGCGGCCCGCGCGGTTGGTACCAGCCTGCGAAGGAACCGACGATCGTCATGGGACCGCCGCAGCGGGGGCAAGGCGGTCGAACGTCGGTCGCGGCGTCTCGGGTGTCCGGTTCAGGGTCGGTGGATCGGGGCGGGGCCGGTGTGCCGAGGATCGCGCGGATGTGGGCCAGACCGGCCTTCCGGTTCGAGCCGGCGAGGAAGCCGTAATGCCGGATGCGGTGGAAGCCGCGCGGCAGGACATGGAGGAGGAAGCGCCGGATGAACTCCGTGGCGGACAGGATCATGACCCGCGCCTGCCCGCCCTCGGCGCGCCGATAGTCCTTGACGCGGAAGCTGACGTTTTTCCCGTCGAAGGCGAGGATGCGCCGGCTGGAGATGGCCACGCGGTGGGTGTAGCGCGACAGATAGGCGAGCACGGCCTTCGGTCCGGCGAAGGGCGGCTTGGCGTAGACGACCCAGCGCTTCCTGCGCACCGGGGCGAGCGCGCGGACGAAGGCCTTGGCGTCGGAGAGTGGGGCCAGGGTGCCGAAGAAGGCGAGCATCCCGGCCTCGTGGAGGGCGGCGAGCCCTTCGAGGAACAGGCGGCGGAACAGCATGCCCAGCACCCGCACCGGCAGAAGGAAGGCAGGGCGCGACGCGACCCATCGGGTCCCGTCCGGCGAGAGGCCGCCGCCGGGCACGATCATGTGGAGATGGGGATGGTGGGTCATGGCCGAGCCCCAGGTGTGGAGCACGGCGGTGAGGCCGATGCGGGCACCGAGATGCTTCGGGTCGGCGGCGATCCGCCTCAGGGTCGCGCTCGCTGCCCGGAACAGCAGGTCGTAGACGGCGGCCTTGTTCTGGAAGGCGATGGCGGCGATCTCGGCGGGCAGGGTGAAGACGACGTGGAAGTAGCCGACCGGGAGCAGGTCGGCCTCGCGCGCGGCGAGCCAGTCGCGCGCCGCCGCGCCCTGGCAGCGTGGGCAGTGCCGGTTGCGGCAGGCGTTGTAGGCGACGCGCAGGTGGCCGCACGCGTCGCAGCCCTCGACATGCCCGCCGAGGCTGGCCGTGCGGCACTGCTCGACCGCCGCCATCACCTTGAGCGCCGCCAGGTTCAGGTGCCCGGCCCCATCGGCGCGGTAGGCGGGACCGGCGGCGCGGAAGACGTCGGCCAGCTCGATCGCGGCGCGCATCGCCTCAAGCCGGTGCCGGGCCGTCCGTATGGAACAGGGCGAGCCTGTCGAGTGGGCTCGTCACGGCCCGCACCGTCCGGGTGGCGACCTTGGCGTAGAGCGCCGTCGTGTCGAGCCGGGCGTGTCCCAGCAGCACCTGGATGACGCGGATGTCGACGCCGTCCTCCAGGAGGTGGGTGGCGAAGGAATGGCGCAGGGTATGGGGACCGACACGCTTGGGGATCCCGGCCGACCGGGCCGCCTCCACCACGATGCGGTGAAGCTGGCGCGTGCTGATCGGTCGGGCCCAGTCCTGTCCGGGAAACAGCCAGCCCTCGCGATGCAGGACGCCCTGGCGGTATCCCTCGGTCCACCAGCGCCGCAGGAGACCCAGGAGATCGGCGGACAGCATCGCGTTGCGGTCGCGGCCGCCTTTGCCACGCTCGACCCGCAGGAGCATGCGCGTCGAGTCGACATCGCCGACCTTGAGCGCCGCGACCTCGGCCACGCGCAATCCCGCGCCATAGGCCACCGACAGGGCCGCCAGATGCTTGAGGCAGACCGTGGCGCCGAGCAGCTGGCGCACCTCGTCGGCGCTCAGGACGTCGGGCAGCGGGCGCGGATGGTTGAAGCGGACCAGCCTGCGAGCGAGATCGGGCCGCTCGATCGTATGGACGAAGAAGAACCGCAGGGCCGAGACGATGGCATTCATCGTCGGCACCCCGAGGCCGACCTCCTGCTGCGCGATCTGGAAACGGCGCAGGTCGTCGACGGTCGCCGTGTCGGGCGAGCGCCGCAGGAACGTCGCCAGACGCCCGACGTCGCGGATGTAGTTGCGCTGCGTCTCACGGGAGAACCGACGCAGGGTCATCTCGTCGGTCAGGCGCTGACGCAGCGAGCCGACGGCAGCGGCGGGAACGGCAAGGATGGTCATGGGATGGCTCCACTCGGATGAAGGGAGCCACGATCGTCCGCCCAGGCCGGGCGACGCTCAATCAGCGCAGGGCGCTCGTCTCAATCCGAAAACCTCGAAGCTGCCACCCATCCCGCGCGAGCGGGTTCGTTCA
>NZ_VRVF01000165.1:0-2496 GCF_008040045.1 Methylobacterium sp. WL8
TGTTGATTTCCGCTGAGAGTTGACCCGGCGGAGCCGGAAGTTTCCATCGAGAAGTGACCCGTGTCTGAACCCACCCCTGGCTTTTTGGTCGGGGGGTCATGGAGTGATCGACATGGCGTTATTGAGTGTCATTCGGCGCTGGGCGTTCCGAGAAGGGATGCCGATCCGGGAGATTTCGCGACGTACAGGATTGTCGCGCAACACGATCCGCAAGTACCTGCGGTCGGATGAGAAGGAGCCGCTCTACCGAGTGCCGGAGCGGCCCAGCAAGTTGGACCCGTTCGCCGCGAAGCTGTCGGGCTGGCTGCAGACGGAGGCGAGTAGGTCACGCAAGCAGCGGCGCACGGCGCGGCAGATGCACACCGATCTAGTTCTTCTGGGATATGACGGCTCCTACGGTCGGGTCGCAGCTTTCATCCGCAGTTGGAAAGAAGACCGGCAGATCCAGCAGCAGACCACGGGACGGGGAACGTTCGTTCCTCTGGTCTTCGCCCCAGGGGAGGCGTTCCAATTCGACTGGAGTGAGGACTGGGCGGTTCTCGGGGGCGAGCGCGTCAAGCTCCAGGTCGCTCACACCAAGCTGTCGCATAGTCGGGTCTTCGTCGTGCGGGCGTACCCGCTTCAGACCCACGAGATGTTGTTCGACGCGCACTTCCATGCCTTCCGCGTGCTGGGCGGCATCCCGGGACGTGGCATCTACGACAACATGAAGACCGCCGTGGATCGGGTGGGGTCTGGCAAGGCTCGGCAGGTGAATGGGCGCTTCGCCGCTATGGCAAGCCACTATCTGTTCGACACAACTTTCTGCAATCCCGCATCGGGCTGGGAGAAGGGTCAGGTCGAGAAGAACGTCCAGGATGCGCGTCGTCGGCTATGGCAACCGTTACCCAGCTTCGCCGATCTCGACGGGCTGAACGCCTGGCTCGAGACGCGCTGCATTGCGGCTTGGAAGGAGATCCCGCATGGGGAGCTTCCCGGCACGCTTGCGGATGCGTGGACCAATGAGGTGCCGAGCCTGATGCCGCTTGGCCGTCCCTTCGACGGCTTCGTCGAGCACACCAAGCGGGTCTCGCCGACCTGCCTCGTGCACTTCGAGCGCAACCGCTATTCGGTTCCGGCCTCTCTTGCCAACCGTCCCGTGAGCCTGCGGATCTACCCGCAGCGCATCGTTGTGGCCGCGGAAGGCCGGATCCTGTGCGAGCATCCCCGGGTCATCGCGCGCTCGCATACCATGGCCGGGCGCACGGTCTACGACTGGCGCCACTACCTGGCCGTCATCCAGCGCAAGCCAGGCGCCCTGCGCAACGGGGCTCCCTTCGCCGAGATGCCGGACGCGTTCCGGCGGCTGCAAGGTCACCTCCTCAAGCATCCTGGCGGCGATCGGGAGATGGTGGAGATTCTGGCACTCGTGCTGCATCATGACGAGCAGGCCGTTCTCTGCGCGGTCGAACTGGCGCTCGACGGCGGCGTTCCCACCAAGATCCACGTCCTCAATATCCTGCACCGGTTGCTCGACGGTAAGCCATCGAGCGTGGCCACGATCGATGCCCCACAGGCGCTCGTCTTGCGCCAGGAGCCGAAGGCCGATGTCGAGCGCTACGACGCGCTCCGCAGGAAGGCGGTGCGCCATGCGTCATGATCCCGCCAGCGCCGCCATCATCGTCATGCTGCGCGGGCTCAAGATGTACGGCATGTCTCAGGCCGTCGTTGATCTCATGGAGCAAGGCGCACCCGCCTTCGAGGTAGCCGTCCCGCTCCTGTCCCAGCTGCTCAAGGCCGAGATGGCCGAGCGGGAGGTTCGATCCGTCGCCTACCAGATCAAGGCCGCCCGCTTTCCGGCCTACAAGGATCTGACCGGGTTCGACTTCGCTGCCAGCGAGGTCAACGAGGCCATGGTTCGCACTCTGCACGGAGGCGACTTCATCGACGGCGCACACAACGTCGTCCTGATCGGTGGCCCGGGCACCGGCAAGACGCATATCGCGACCGCCCTGGGCGTGCAGGCCGTCGAGCATCATCGCAAGAAGGTCCGCTTCTTCGCGACCGTCGACCTGGTCAATGCCCTCGAACAAGAGAAAGCCCAAAACAAAGCGGGCCAGTTGGCCGAACGGCTGCTGCGTCAAGACCTCATCATCTTAGACGAACTGGGCTATCTTCCCTTCAGCGCCTCAGGAGGGGCCCTGCTGTTCCACCTGCTGTCCAAGCTCTACGAGCGCACCAGCGTCGTGATCACCACCAACCTCAGCTTCAGCGAATGGGCCGGGATCTTCGGCGATGCCAAGATGACTACCGCGCTGCTCGATCGCCTCACCCACCACTGCCACATCCTAGAGACCGGAAACGACAGCTTCCGCTTCAGGGCAAGTGCCGCAGCCGGAAAGCCGAAAAGGAGCCGCACCGTGAGTTGACCAGACCCACCCAATGATAAACATCAACCCCTGAACCTGGGTCACTTCTCAACGAAAACGCCGGGTCAACTCTCAGCGGAAATCAACA
>NZ_VRVF01000166.1:0-2415 GCF_008040045.1 Methylobacterium sp. WL8
GCCTTCGCCCGCGCTCGCCGTGCCCGACGCCCCCCTGACCTGGTGGAGGACGCTCCCGCCGGAGGTTCTCGACCTGGCGATGCAGCAGAACCTACGCGCCCGCCTCGTCGCGGCGCCGGCCTTGCCGCTCCCCGGTTGGGAGGCGGCGATCGCGGCTGATCCGGCCGCTGCGATCGGCGTCGGGATCGCCGTCCTGGCAGAGGGTGTGGCCCGTCCCGGCAGCCTCGACCGGGCGCTCTCGGCGGTCATGGTCTGCGCCGCTCTCGGTGATCCGGCCTGCCGTGATCTCCTCGTGCATGCCCTCAGCCGTCGTGCCCGGCGCCGGGCCGATCTCGACACCCTGCGCTTGGCCCACGCCTGGCGCCGCAAGGGGAAATCGAACCCCTCATCCATCACCGCCCCCAGCCGCTGAGGAGACCGACCCATGGGATTTTCCTCAAGCACGCCCCTGCCGCGCATCGACGCCGCAGCCGCCCGGACCTTGATCCTGGCCGCCCTCCCGCGCCGCCTGCGTATCTGCCTTGATGTCGGTCTTCGGATCCCGGCCGCCCGCGAGACCCTCCGTGCCGAGATCGCGGCCCTCGTGCCCGCGGCGTCCACCCTGGCCGCAATCTGGAACACGGCCGCCGCCGCTGCGGGGGCCGATCCCTGGTGCGATCCCGATTTCGTCGCTGCCCGGGGGGCTTTGGCGCGCCTCCTCGACCACCATGCCGCCGAGAACGACGTGCTGGCGGCACGGGCGCTCGCCGATCTCGTCGTGCTTCTGTCCAGCGGCGGCGACGATGCGACCGCAGCTGCTCGGCTCGCCTTGCCCTTATGGCTCGAGGCTGAGGCCTTACCGGAGCTTGTCCTTCACCTGCCCGCCCTCGCCGAGGCCCAGACGGCGATCGGCCTTGGGCGTTCTGCTCGCGACGCCGACGAGGACCTCGACATCCACGAGCAGCGCGCAGGGGCGGCGCTCCTCGAGGGTTGGACCGAAGCTCTGGAGAGCGCCTACGCGACCTTCAACGCGGCCGCCTCGAACGTGGTCGCGGCCGCCGCCGTTCTCAGCCGGGGCGCGAGCAGCGAGGTCGCGTCGTGCGCTCTGTTGGTCTGCGCGGTGGTCATTTTCGGGGAACGCCTGACCCAGCCGATCGCGGACCAGGCCGGGGAGCGGGAACGCCGGCGTCGGCGCGTGGCCGAGGAGGCTCTGGCCAAGGCCGTGGCCCGCGAGCGTGAGGCGTCGCGGTCATCTGCCGCCAAGCGTGAGACGCCCCCCGCATCGACCAAGCCCCCTTCTCCCGCTTCTCTCGCCCCGGGGCAGGTCGTCGTGGTGGCCGAGGTCCGTGAGAACGGGGCCGATCGCACGCGATCTGTCGCCCGTGGCTACGAGACCATCATCGGTCGGGCTGTCCCGCTCGCACCGGCGCCGGACCTGCGGGCGCTACGCAGCAGACTGGCATACGAATTTCCGTATGCGACCAGCACCATCGACCGGCTCCTGGCCGATTTGGTCGGGCGGACCCACATCGGGTTCCGTCCGACCGTCGTTGTCGGACCGCCTGGTGCGGGCAAAAGCAGGCTGATCTCGCGCTTGGCCCACCATCTCGGGATCGGGCTCTGGCGGGTCGATGCGACCCACGATAGTGGTGCCGCGATCGGCGGTCTGGATCGGCGCTGGGCCACCTGCGAACCTGCCCACCCGGTGATGGCGATCGCGCGGTATGGTGTGGCTAATCCTCTGATTCTTCTGGATGAAATCGAGAAGGCCTCGACTGGAACGACCCATGGTCGTCTGTGGGATGGCCTGCTGCCGATGCTCGAGGCCGAGACTGCGAGAGCCTATCCGGATCCGGCGTTCCAGACCGCGGTGGACATCAGCCACATCTCTTGGTTGTGTACGGCCAACGGCATCGGTCCGCTACCGGGGCCGCTACTCGACCGGCTGCGGGTCATCGAAATGCCGGCTCCGACGACCGACGATCTGGAGGCGTTGGTGCCGCCCGTCCTGGCCGGGATCGCGGCGAGCCGTGGTGTAGATCCGCGCTTTCTGCAGTTGCCCGATGACGTTGAGATGGCTCTGCTTCGTCAGGCCTGGACAGGCGGGTCGATCCGCCGCCTCACCCGGATCGTCGAGACGATCGTCGCCGCGCGTGACGCCTCAGATCTACGGCACTGATCGACGTTTCGTTCTTTCGCCACCGGCTTCTGCGAGAGCCGGTGGCGGACCGTGAAATTCGTTTGCACCAAGGGTGTGGCTGGCCGTCTCAAACCCTGAGGGAACGCAAGCGGCGTTGCGTTCTCATAACGGGCCTGTCGCAAACGCGAACGCGCCTTCGTTCACGGATCGTTATCCATCCCTGACCAGCTTGCCGCCTCCGCCTTGGAGCCGGCCTATGATCCTGTCCGCCATCGCCGCGAAGCTGAAGCAGCGCG
>NZ_VRVF01000167.1:0-2252 GCF_008040045.1 Methylobacterium sp. WL8
TCGTTGATGGTCAGGTTGCCGGCGATCGGGCCGCGCTCGGCGAAGGTGCCGAAGTTGGCGTAGCGGTTGTTGGTCAGGTTGGTGATCAGACCGAAAACCTGAAGGTTCGGCGTGACTTGGTACGTCGTGTTGAGGCCGAGCACGAGGTAGGCCGGCAGCTTCGGGTTCAGGTTCGACTCGTCGCCGCGATAGTAGGCGGAGGAGAAGGCCTGGAGGTTCATGCCGAAGCGCCAGCCCGGCAGGACGAGGTAGTCGAAGCCGACCTTGAACTGGTGGTTGGGGATCAGCGGCACCTGGTTGCCGCGGCGGACGGCGATCGCGCCGTCGTCGGCGAGCGGGTTGTTGGGCGAGGACAGGGTGCCGTCGAACTGGAAGGTGGCGTCGATCAGCGCGTAGTTGGCGTAGACCGAGAGGTCGCCGCGGGTGTATTCGCCCGCGACCTCGATGCCCTGGCGCTGGGTCGCCGGCACGTTGACGAAGTAGCCCCGCGCCGCGTTGCCCGGCGTCGCGAGCTGGATGATGTCGTTGGCGAGGTCCGTGCGGAAGGCGCCGACCTTGTAGGTCACGAGGCCGCCGTCATAGAAATTCGGGATCTGGCCGCGGACGCCGACCTCGTAGGTCTGGCCGGTGACCTGCTTCAGGGGCGGGTCGGCGACCAGCGAGTTCGGCAGGAGGCACGGCCGGTCCGGGTTGGAGCAGGCGACTTCCAGCGGCGTCGGTGCGCGGTTCGATTCCGAGTAGCCGCCGTAGAGCGACAGGCCGGGGGTGAAGCGGTAGGTCAAGCCCGCCAACGGGTTGATCTTGTTGTAGTAGTAGGTCCCGTTCACGTCCGGCGAGAAGCCGGTCTGGTCGGTCGTCGTCAGGCGGGCAAAGTTCAGGCGCGCGCCAGCGGTGAGCGACAGCGCGTCGGTCACGTCGAACGTGTCGGTGGCGTAGAGGCCCATGTAGAGGTTCGAGCCGATGACGTTCGAGGGCGCGATGCCGAGCGCGGCGGCGGTGCGCAGCTGCGTGGTGCCGAGCCCGGGGACGGTGCCATAATACGGGTTGTTCGGATCGGTGGTGACGCGCAGGTCCGGGTTGATCACGCCGAGCGTGCTCGACGACTTGAAGCTGAACTCGGCCACGTCGATGCTGCCGCCGACGACGAAGCTGTTGCCGAAGCCGAACACCTTGTCGCGGTTGGCCGCCTGCAGCGAGCCGCCGTAGCCGGTGGCCTCGGTCTTGGTCACGTCCAGC
This sequence comes from Methylobacterium sp. WL8, assembly GCF_008040045.1. NCBI lineage: Bacteria > Pseudomonadati > Pseudomonadota > Alphaproteobacteria > Hyphomicrobiales > Methylobacteriaceae > Methylobacterium > Methylobacterium sp. WL8. The sequence goes on from NZ_VRVF01000167.1 coordinate 1,237, forward strand.
GTGCCGTAGGGGACGCCCGCGGTGAACGGGATCCGCTGGTTGTTCGCCCCGAGGATCGTGAACTGGTTGCGGAAGGCGAGCTGCGACTGGCCCGCGGCCGGCGCGAAGCCGTCATCCTCGAAGCAGAGGAAGCCGCGGTTGCTCGATTGGCGGCTGCAGTTCTCGAAGTTGCCGTCGTTGCCGTCGACGTAGGTGTTGCTGAAGCGGCGGAAGTAGGCGTTTCCGGCCAGGTCCCAGGTCGGCGAGATGTCGACGCGGCCGGTCAGCTGCATCGTGCCCATCTCGGTCGTCGTGGTCTGCGGGTAGGTGAAGATCGCCCGCGGGTCGACGTGGGTGAAGTCGACCGGGGTCGCGGCCGCCGCGCCGAAGAAGGTCCGCGCAAAGCCGCCGATCAGGTGGAACTCGGAATCGAGGGTGCGGTAGCCGAGGTCGGTGTAGAGGCGGCCGATCGTCGAGGGGCTCTCGTAGCGCCAGCCGCGGTCGTTGAGGCCGTCGCCGTTGAAGTAGAAGCTCCACGGCCCGATCACCTTGCCGTATTCGAGGCCGCCGGCGATGCGGCCGTCGGAGCCGCCGAGCGCGGTGACCTCCGCGCCCTGCCAGGTGAAGCCGTTCTTCATCTGGATGTTGACCGCGCCGCCGAGCGCGTTGAGGCCGAAAACCGGGTTGCCGGTGACGATGTCGATGCGCTGGATCGCCGTCGGCGGGATTAGGTCGAACTGGACGGTGTCTCCGAAGGCCTCGTTGATGCGCACGCCGTTCTGGTAGACGGCGAGCCCCTGCGGCACGCCTTGCACGGGGGACGCCTGGAAGCCGCGGTAGTTCACGTCGGTGCGGTTCGAGTTGCCCTGCGAGTCCGACAGGTTGAGGCCGGGCGTGCGCCGCGCCAGCGTCGCCACCGCGTTGAAGGTGCCGCGGTCGATGTCGAGGTCGGCCGCCGTGACGGTCTCCACCGTGCTCGGGATCTTGTAGAGCGGCTGCTCGCCGCCGCGCAGGCGCGGCGATCCGGCGGACGAGAC
>NZ_VRVF01000168.1:0-2136 GCF_008040045.1 Methylobacterium sp. WL8
CCGGGACTGGCGCGACTTGACGTGAACCTGCCGGTACCAGCCCGTGCGCATGATCTGGGCAAGCGCGCGGGCATCGTTGCGGTCGGTCTTGTTGGGCATCGTCTTCATGGCCGCGTTGGCGAGCCGCGTCTCGATGCAGACCGCCGGTAGACCCACTGCCCGAAGCTCGTCGTGCAGCCACGCTGTCAGCGAGCACGCCTCCAGGCCGATGCGCTCCAGCGGAAGGCCGAGCCCCGCCAGGGCGGCTACGAGCGGCTCCGGCTCGCTGGCGGTTCGCAACTCCTTGGTGAGCCGTCCCGTCTCATCGACCACGCAGATTGTGGTCTCTTCCAGGGAGACGTCGAGTCCGGCAAAGTAGGTCATGGCTGCTCCTTCCTGATGCTGTGGCGATCCGACATCGACCACGATCTCACATCTCGATAGGAGCAGCCGCCTTCAGCGGAACCGCGGCGTGACCCCAATCACCCCATCTGTCCGATAAGTCATGACGCTCGGCCGAGCCGTCGAACGAGGATCATGACGGCGGCGGCGTAGAGGAAGGCCTGGGCCGAGGCGATAGTCGCCTCCCAGTCTTTCCAAAGGTGGCGGTTGCGACTGATCCAGCCAAAGAAGCGTTCCACCACCCATCTGCGCGGGTGCACGGCAAAGCCGACCTGATCCTTGGGTTTGCGCACGATGTCGACGGTGATGATCGTTGCGGTCGCGGGGCTGTCGCCGGCATAGCCTGCATCGGCGAAGGCCTTGGCGATGAACGGGAAGGTCCGCCGCGACAAGCACTGCACCGGTCCAGCCCCATCGCGATCCTGCACGCGGCGGGTGAGATCGACTGGGGTCGGGCTTGCCTGGACAGCGCATCTGTCCCGGCAAAAAAAGGGCGGCCGCCACCGGCCCGAATCCGACGGATCGAAGCAGGCCGAGCACGAAGCGCCACCTCGTCACCGACGCGCGCGGCACCCCTCTCGGCTTCTGCCTGAGCGGGGCCAATCAACACGACAAAGTCATAATAGCGGCCACTCTCAATGCCATCCCGTCTGTGCGGAGCGGCCGACGCGGCCGACCGCGACGCCGTCCGGACAAACTGCACGCCGACAAGGCCTACGATGCCAGACCCCGTCGACACGAATGCCGGACGCGCGGGATCGTACCGCGCATCGCACGCAAAGGCATCGAGAGTAGCGAGAGACGCGGCCGTCATCGTTGGGGGGTCGAGCGCACCCACGCTTGGTTCAACCGCTCCCGTCGATTGCCTATCCGCTACGAACGACGTGCAGACATCTACGAGGCCTTCACGAGCCTCGCGGCCAGCCTCGTCACCCTCAACCAGATCAGACAGTTCTGTTAGGCGCTCTTAGCCCGCGTAGCGTCATGACCGTGGTCATCCACGTCCGCCATTCTAAAAAATAGGGTCAGCACTTCGGCAGTAGACGGCCAAGCAGAGACGCCTTACCGTCCATCCAACAGCGATCGAAGGGTCCATCGATGATATTCTCGTTCCCCAAATACACGAAGCTAAGAAAGCTTATCGCTGCTGTAGGAATCACCACTGCGGGAATATTGAATAACTTTGCGGCATACGCGCAAACGGTAATTCCTGTAAAAACTAGAATTGAAGAAATCGGTCGCGGAGAGGGGAAAAAACAAATTTATATTGGAGCCGACCCGATTGATGAAATACTGTCATTCCCATCAGACGGGGAGTATATCCTTGATGGAAAAGATTTGAATATATCTGCTGGTAAAATTGAACTTCAAGGAAACTTCACTTTTCGGTCTTTTGCTCAAGGAGCACAGAAGAAGACGCGGCAGATAGCAGGCCCAGCTGGAAACGACGGCCAACAAGGAGGTCAAGGAGCCGCAGGAGAACGCGGTCAAAACTCTGGAAACATAGCAATTCGAGCCTTAGAGATCATTGGGCCTGGAAGATTAATAATCCTAGCAGAAGGAGAACAGGGAGGGGTTGGGCAGGCCGGCGGATCAGGGGGCAGAGGCCTCCGAGGACCGGATGGCGATTCTCGTAAATGCGGTAAAAAGCGAAGGCCGACGGATGGTGCTCCTGGGGCGCAGGGGCATTGCAGCGCGTGGCGAAACCCTGGGCCGGCGCCGCTGCTGCTGCACGATTGCCGCGCGGTGCCCGGC
>NZ_VRVF01000169.1:0-1948 GCF_008040045.1 Methylobacterium sp. WL8
GGATAATCGTGTCAAGATCGGAAAATTTTGTGACGAACCCTATTGTGTCTCTCGCGGCGGAGACGTCCGCAAAAAGGGTATGAGGGTCACCTTCACGTCCACGCTGGATGGAGTGAGGTACGTCACGATCAATCGATCTTTTAATCCCCTTTAGTATTTCAAGAACGGATGTGCCTTTGCCTGTTCCTAAGTTTAGTCTAAGATTGATATTTTTATCGACAATGCTTTTTAAAGCAGAGACGTGACCTATCGCTAGGTCCGAAACATGGATATAATCTCGAATGCAGGTTCCATCTGGAGTTGGATAATCATCTCCATATACATCAACACCAGGAATTTTCCCGGCCGCAGCCATAAGGCAGCGTGGGATCAAATGAGTTTCTGGATAATGCTCTTCTGCTAATTCTCCTGCCGGATCAGCCCCGCAGGCATTAAAATATCGCAAAGCTGCGTAGCGCAAACCGTAAGCATGAGCATAGTCTTGAAGAACTCGCTCTACCATCAATTTCGAAGCGCCATAGGGATTGATTGGATGTTGCGGTGTTGTTTCACAAATAGGCAATTTCTGAGGCATTCCATACGTAGCGCAAGTACTTGAAAATACGAATTTATTTATAGACGCTTTAGCCATTTCGGAAAGAATATTTAGTGTACCGGCAACATTATTGGTGTAATACTCAGCGGGGTGGGTCACAGACTCACCAACATAAGCAAGTGCAGCAAAATGTATTACCGCATCTGGTTTATAACGAGTAAATGTCTCTTCTAAACATTTACTGTCATTGATGTCGCCTATAACGAGAGGACCCCATTTGACATTGTGTTGATGTCCTGTCGATAAGTTATCATACACAATGCATTCAATACTATTCTCAGCAAGATGCTTGCATGTGTGGCTTCCAATATAGCCAGCCCCTCCTGTAACAAGAACACGTCGAACATCGGTCATCGCACAGCTCCCGAGCTCTTATCGGCGCTTAGGAAAGTTTCAAAATACGATATAGCTTTGCCTAGACCTTCTTCAAGTTGAATTTGTGGTGTCCAACCTAAGACGTTTTGCGCCATAGAAATATCTGGACGCCGCTGTCTTGGATCGTCTGGCGGCAGAGGGCGCGTGATGATTTTAGATTTAGAGCCGGTCAGACGAATGACTGTTTCCGCAAGTTTAATAATCGTAAACTCTTCCGGATTTCCTATGTTAACAGGGCCAGTCACATCTGGGCCAGTCTCCATTAAGCTGAGAAAGCCCCTTATTAGATCGTCAACATAGCAGAAGGCACGTGTCTGCAATCCTTCTCCATAGACAGTAATATCCTCATTTTTCAAAGCCTGGACTATGAAATTTGAGACAACGCGTCCGTCGTTAGGATGCATTCGAGGTCCGTATGTATTAAAGATACGCGCAACCTTGATTTCTAATTTGTGCTGTCGATGGTAGTCAAAAAATAGCGTTTCTGCACACCGCTTGCCCTCGTCGTAACAAGAGCGATAACCAACTGGATTAACTCGTCCCCAATATGATTCAGGTTGAGGATGTAATTCTGGGTCTCCATATACTTCACTAGTAGATGCCTGGAATATTTTTGCTTTGACCCGCTTAGCCAAACCAAGCATATTGATGGCGCCATTGACGCTTGTCTTAGTTGTTTGAACGGGATCAAACTGATAGTGAATGGGAGATGCGGGACAGGCGAGGTTGTAGATTTCGTCTGCTTCGACATACAGTGGATGCGTGATATCGTGCCTGAGTAATTCAAAGCGTGGGTTATCAAGGAGATGAGCTATGTTCCGTCGTGTTCCAGTAAAAAAATTGTCAACACACAAAACTTCGTGTCCTTGGGAGATTAACCGGTCACATAGGTGCGATCCTAAAAATCCGGCTCCGCCAGTTACTAAGACCTTCCTTGAACTTCCATAGCGCATCTTTGACCCAATCTTTATCCGTTGG
>NZ_VRVF01000016.1:0-74881 GCF_008040045.1 Methylobacterium sp. WL8
GTGCTGGCGGACCGGAACCAGGACCCGCTCACGATCCGGCGTCCGACACTGGGTGCGAGACATCATGCGCCTCCCCGTAGACGCCCCCGCACCCTCAACGCTCAAACAGCCAATTCTGCCGTCCTAGTTTTTTTGTTCGCCGGCCGCCGTTCCGGCCGTCGCCGCGGCCGCAGGCCCTTGCAGCGGGAGCCGTCGCCCCGACATGTGGCGCCATGGATGCTTCCCCCGATCTGCCGCGCCAGGGCCGCGTGCCCGTCTTCAACATGCCGGGGGTGGTCACCGTCTCGATCGGCCTGCTGCTCGCGATCCATGCGGTCCGCGAGATCCTGCTGCCGGACGCCTGGGACATCCGCCTGGTGCTCGACCTGGCGCTGGTGCCGTCCCGCTGGACGACATGGTTCGACCCGGCCCAGGCCGACGCGGTGCTGCGGGCGGCGAGCGAGGCCGGGGACGCGCAGTTCGCCGCCGCGCGCGAGGGCTTCGCCCGCTACGTGCTCAGCGAGCCCGGCGCCTACCCGTGGAGCTTCGCCACCTACGGCCTGCTGCACGGCTCGTGGATGCACGTGATCTTCAACAGCGTCTGGCTCGCGGCCTTCGGCTCACCGGTGGCGCGGCGCTGCGGCGCCTGGCGCTTCGGGCTGATCGCGCTGGCCGGGACGGTCGCGGGCGGGGCACTGCATGTCGCGATCGACCCGCTGAGCTCTTCGCCGCTGATCGGCGCCTCCGCCGGGGTGTCGGCGCTGATGGCGGCCGCCGCGCGCTTCGTGTTCCAGCCGCCGGCGGCGGGCTACGGGACGCAGGCCTGGCAGCTGCCGCCGCACCGGCCGGCCGAGACCGTCCCGGAGCTTTTGCGCAACCGCACCGCGGTGACCTTCCTGGTGATCTGGCTGGCGACGAACCTGCTGTTCGGCCTGATCAGCCTGCCGCTCGGCGCCGAGAACGCGGCGGTCGCGTGGGACGCCCACCTCGGCGGCTTCGTCGTCGGCTTCCTGATGTTCCCGTTCGTGGACCCGCAGGCACGACCGCCGCGGTAGCCGGCCCGAGCCGCTTGGATGACCGGCCGCATGACGGCGGCCGACATTCCCGTTCGACGATGTGGACGCCCTCGGCAGGCGCCGCGCGCCCGGTCTTGCCATGGCGCGGCATCCGCCACACACTCGCATCGATCGCACGGCGCGATCCGGGATCAACCCGGGCACGCCTCCGGTCCCTATGCGCGCCGCGGCTGACGGCGCGGGCGGCGTCACCTCCTGGGAGGGATCTTCATGACCATCGCACGCATCCTCGCCGAGAAAGGCGCGGACATCGTCACCATCACCCCCGAACGGACCCTCGACGAGGCGATCCATCTCCTCGCGGAGAAGCGCATCGGCGCCCTCGTGGTCACCCACGGCGACGGGTCGGTCGCCGGCATCCTGTCCGAGCGCGACATCATGCGAGCGCTGGCCAAGCTCGGCGGCGGCGCCTTCGATGCCCCGGTCTCCGCGCACATGACCGCCGAGGTCGTCACCTGCAAGCGCGCCACGACGGTGGAGGACGTGATGCAGCTGATGACCGAAGGGCGCTTCCGCCACGTTCCGGTCTGCGAGGACGGCCGGCTCGTCGGCCTCATCTCCATCGGCGACGTGGTCAAGCGCCGGATCGCGGCGGTCGAGGCCGAGCACAAGGCGATGCGCGACTACATCACGATGGCCTGACGCCTCCGCTCAAGCCGGAACGGGATCGAGGGTGACGTGCCATAGGTCGGCGTCGGCCGCGTCCTTCAGCGTCACCGTCATCTGCTCCGTCCGCCCGTCGACGGCGACGTGCCCGAAGAACTGGTAGCCTGCCGCCGGCGACAGGTTCACCTGGCCTTCCGGCGGCGCCTTCACGAAACGCAGCTGCGGCCCGAACGTGTCGTCGAGCGTGTTCGGGCCGAAGGTGCCGGCGTGCAGCGGGCCTGAGACGAACTCCCAGAACGGCTCGAACTCCTGGAAGCGGGCCTTGTTGGGGTCGTAGTAGTGCGCGGCGGTGTAGTGCACGTCGGCCGTGAACCACACCGTGTTGCGGATGTTCGCAGCCTTGATGAAGCGCAGCAGGTCGGCGATCTCCAGCTCGCGCCCCAGGGGCGGGCCGTCGCCCTGCGCAACCGCTTCGGAGCCGAAGTTCCGGTCGCCGTCGTAGGTGACGACGAGGCCGAGCGGCATGTCGGCGGCGATCACCTTCCAGGTCGCGCGCGACTCCATCAGCGCCCGCTTGAGCCAGGCGAGCTGCACCGGCCCGAGGAAGTACGCGTCCGGGCCGTAGGCGGTCTGGCGGTTCTCGCCGTTCGGCCCGCGATACGAGCGCATGTCGAGCATGAACACGTCGACGAGGGGGCCGTAGGCGATCTTGCGGTAGACGCGGCCGGGCTCGGCCGGGTCGAAGCGCATCGGCATGTATTCGTGGAAGGCGCGGGACGCCCGCACCTCGAGCGCCCGCACGTTCGGGTCGGCGTACGTCTTCCTTAGGTGCTCGGCCCGGGTCAGCGGCTCGCCGGGCCACCAGTTGTTGGTGACCTCGTGGTCGTCCCATTGCGCCAGGATCGGCACGGCGGCGTTCATCGCCAGCACGTTCGCGTCCGTCAGGTTGTATTGGTAGCGGCCGCGGAACTCGGCGAGCGTCTCGGCGGGCTTCGACACCGCCTCGGTGACGCGGTTGCGCCAGAGCGTGCCGTCAGGCAGTCGTACCTCGGCCGTGATCGGCCCGTCGGCGTAGATCGTGTCGCCGGAATGCAGGAAGAAGTCCGGGCGGTTGGCCAGCATCGCCTTGTAGATGGTCATGCCGCCGCGGGCCTCGTCGATGCCCCAGCCCTGGCCCGCCGTGTCGCCCGACCAGCAGAACGAGACCGAACGGCGGTCGGCCGGCGCGGTGCGGAAGCGCCCGACCTGCGCCGGGCCGCGGATCGTCGGCGCCGCGAGGTCTTCGAGCCGGATCCGGTAGACGATGTCCTGCCCCGGCGGCAGGCCGGTGAGCGCAACCTTCACGGTGCCGTCCGCCTCCGGCAGGGCGTCGGCGAAGGTGCCGCCGCGGATCTCGGCGAAGCTGTCGGTGGTGGACCATTCGACGATCGCGCGGCACGGGCGGTCGGCGCGCGCCCAGACGATCGCGGAGTCGGTGCCGACGTCGCCCGATTGCAGGCCGTGCGTGAGGATCGGCCGGTCGGCGGCGCGGCTGAGGCCCGGCCGGGCGATGCCGGACGCGAACCCGACGAGGCCGGCCCCGCCGGCGAACAGGATCTGGCGGCGGCTGGACACCATCGGGGCGGCTCCTCGCGGCGGTCGGGCCGGTCCCGATCCCGCACGAGGGCCGCATCGCAGGCCGATGCGACAGTCGCGTGACGCGGCGCGTCAGGCGCGCGCGGCCGCGGCCTGCACCATCGCCCGGATGCGGGGGACGGCGGCGCGCGTCGCCGCGTGGCCGGCGGCGATCGCCTCGGCCGCCCGGTGGAACTCGAACTGTCCCATCGTGGCGAGGTCCGGCCCGATCGCGCAATCGGGCGGGTCCCGCTCGAGGCGCGCGCGCGAGATTCGGTCCTGCGTGATGTTGAAGGCGTCGAACATCACCCGGCCGATCCCGGGTCCGGACGGCGCGACCCTGCGATTGCGGAGGCCCGCGAGCAGGCTCCAGCGCCGGGCGCCGACCGCGGTGACGACCTGCTCGACGGGATCGGCCGCGCCGGGCTCGATCACGCCGCCCCGCATCCGCGGGTCGCAGGCGAGGTTCACGCCGACGACGAGGTCGGCGCCCATCGCGCGGGCCAGCGTCACCGGCACCGGGTTGACCAGCGTGCCGTCCATCAGGAGACGCCCGTCGCGCTCGACCGGCGCGAACAGGCCGGGCAGGGCGTAGGAGGCGCGCAGAGCCTCGATCAGCGATCCACGCGTGAGCCAGACCTCGTGCCCGGTTCCGAGCTCGGTGGCGACCGAGCCGAAGCCGACCGGCAGGTCGTCGACCAGGCGGTCGCCGAGGTCGCGCACCAGCCGCCGGCGTAGGCGGTCGCCGCCGATCAGCCCCGAGCCCGACAGGCGCGGGTCGAGGAGGCCCAGCACCCGGCGGCGTGTGAGCGAAAGCGCGAACTCGGCGAGGGCGTCGAGCTTGCCCGCGGCGAAGCAGCCGCCGACCACGGCGCCGATCGAGCAGCCGGCGACGACCGAGGGGTGTATGCCGGCCTCGTCGAGGGCGCGGATCACGCCGATATGCGCCCACCCGCGCGCGGCGCCGCCGCCGAGGGCCAGGCCGATCCGCGGCTGCCACGGCGCCGTCTCGCGCGTCGGCTCGACGGTTCCGGGAGCGATCGACGGCGCGGCGTGCCGCAGCAGGGCGTGCGCGCCGCTCATGGGCCGGCGGGGTTCAGCACCGCGCGGCCGTCCGGGTCGAGGGCGACGCTGCGGTAGAAGCAGGCGCGCCGCCCGGTGTGGCAACAGCCGCCGTCGCCGCCGACCGCGACGGTGATCAGCAGCGCGTCCTGGTCGCAATCGGTGCGCATCTCGACGACGCGCTGGACCTGGCCCGAGGTCGCACCCTTGTGCCAGAGTTCCCGGCGCGAGCGCGACCAGTACCAGGCCTCGCCGGTCTCCAGCGTCCGTCGCAGCGATTCGGCGTTCATGTGCGCGAGCATCAGCACGCGGCCGTCCTGCGCGTCGACGGCGATGCAGGCCACGAGCCCGTCGCGGTCGAAGCGGGGCGTGAAGGCCACGCCTTCCTCGACCTCGGTACGGCTACCGGGCGGATCGAATGGGGGGACGGTCATCGAATGACGGTTCCTGCGCAGAGCACTCGGTCCGCGAGCATCCCTCCCCCCTCTGCGGGGGAGGGAAGGGGCGGCGACGCCACATGAATGCGGCTACGCCTTAATGCGGCTACGCCTTGCCGCCGCGGACCAGCGTCAGGAACCGCACCTGCTCGCTGGCGTCCTCGCGGAAGGCGCCGCGGAACTGGGTGGTGATGGTGGAAACGCCGGCCTTCTGGACGCCGCGCATCGCCATGCAGAGATGCTCCGCCTCGACGAGGACGGCGACGCCGCGGGGCTTGAGGATGCTCTCGATCACGTCGGCGATCTGGGCGGTCATCGTCTCCTGCGTCTGCAGCCGGCGGGCGAAGGTGTCGACCACGCGGGCGAGCTTCGACAGGCCGACCACGCCCTTGGTCGGGTAGTAGGCGATGTGGGCCAGGCCCATGAACGGCACCATGTGGTGCTCGCAGTGGGAGTAGAACGGGATGTCGCGCACCAGCACGATGTCGGAATAGCCCTCGACCTCCTCGAACACCCGCTCGAGCAGGGCGTCCGCGTCGACCTCGTAGCCGCCGAAGAGCTGGCCGTAGGCCTTGACCACGCGGGCCGGGGTGTCGAGCAGGCCTTCGCGGTTCGGGTCGTCGCCGGCCCAGCGCAGCAGGGTGCGCACGGCGGCCTCGGCCTCCTCGCGGCTCGGGCGGGCGAGGGCGATGCCGTCGGGCACCCGCGTCGCGGATTCGGGCTTCTTCGCGATGTCCTTGGCGCCGTCCGGCGCGGCCGTCTCGGCACGGCGCTCGGCGAGGCTCGCCACCACGCGGTCGTTGTCGTTGCGCATGACGCTCAAGCTCGGCTCGGCCTCGGGAAGGGGACGGGCGGCGCCGTAGGACAGGGATTTGAGCGCGGCATCCATGGCATCTCCGGCCCGCGCCACACGGGCCTTCATCGTCGTACTGTCCGGCTTGGCGTACATGTCGGTCGAACCGTCTCGGAGCCCGGATGGCTCCGGGCCGGCGCCCCGGTGGTTGCGGTGTCCGTGGCCGTGGGCGCGACCCTGGTCGACGAGCCGCCTCCTCGCGAAACGGCCTGAAGCGGCCTATATCGTCGTTCTTGCACGATCGCGCAATGCACGGCGCGCGGGGCGCAAGGGCGGCCCGCACGGGGCCGACCACGCAGCGACCGACCACGCAGCGACACGGAGCGGAAGGCGCCCATGCTCGACGACATCTACAACCGGCGCATCCTCGAACTCGCCGCCGACATCCCCCGGCTCGGCCGGCTCTCGGCGCCGGACGCCAGCGCGACGGCGCATTCGAAGCTCTGCGGCTCGACCGTGACCGTCGACCTCGTGCTCGGGGCCGACGGGACGGTCGCCGACTTCGCCCACGACGTGAAGGCCTGCGCACTAGGCCAGGCCTCGTCCTCGCTGATGGGGCGGCACGTGGTCGGCTCCAGCCCCGAGGAGCTTCGGAGCTTGCGCGAGACCATGCGCGCGATGCTCAAGGCGAACGGCCCGGCGCCCGAGGGCCGCTGGGCGGACCTTTCCGTGCTCGCGCCGGTGCGCGACTTCAAGGCGCGCCACGCCTCGACCCTGCTCACCTTCGACGCGGTGGTGGAGGCCCTCGAACGGATCGAGGCCGCCAGGCGCGCCGCCGCCTGACGCGATGCTGCGGCGTGCCGCGCGGATCGCGATCCGCGGCTATCAACTCACGCTGTCCGGCCTCGTCGGCCGTCAGTGCCGGCACTGGCCGAGCTGCTCCGACTACGCGGACGCGGCGATCGCCCGGCACGGGCTCTGGCCCGGCGCCTGGATGGGGTTTTCGCGGATCTGCCGCTGCGGGCCCTTCGGCACCCACGGCATCGACCTCGTGCCCGACGCCCTGCCGCCGCGGGCGCGCTGGTTCCTGCCCTGGCGCTACGCGCGCTGGCGGGGGGTCAACGCGCCGCCCAATCCGTTCGTCTGTGAGGCCGTCGGGACGAGGTCCGACGGCTGATCGGGCATATCTCGGCAAACGCTCCTTGGTCGGAGCCGTGCCGTCCGCCGACAGGTCGGGCTCTATCGCTTCAGCAGGTCGTCGACGACGGTGACCGAACGAACGATCCGAGCGAACTCGCCCTCGAGGTTCGCGAGCGTCATCGCGTGGACATCCTCGGCAAGGTGCAGGTCGCCATCCGGTCCGACACGGTCGTAAGCCCATGTCGCGTCTCGAACGAGATAGGTCTCAAAGCCGAGGTTCCCCGCCATCCGGGCCGTCGTCTCGACGCAATGGTTGGTCGTCGCTCCGCAGATGATCAGCGTACCGATCCCTCCCGAACGAAGTCGCGCCTCCAGATCGGTTCCGATGAAGGAGCTATTGACGCGCTTGACGATGACCGGTTCGTCGTCCCGCTCCCGCGCTTCGTCCTTGACTTCGTAGCCGGTCGTGCCGGGCAGGAAAAACGAGTCTTCCTCGGTTCCCTGGTGTCGCACGTGGAAGATCGGCCGGCCCTCGGCTCGAAATGCGGAGAGCAGCGCCGCAATCGATCGAAGCGCCTCGGGATTGTTGCGGCGGCGTCCCGCAGCCTCCCACGCATCGAAGGCCTTTTGAACGTCGATCACGATCAAGGCGATGTCGGCGGATTCGCTCATGACGAAGCCATAGCCGCGGCCGCTCGCTGATCCAATGCGCGTGGCAGGTGTATTCTTGCGTCGTGCTTGCCCTTTCGCCACCCGCCAAACCCTGCGGCGATGCCGGCCTTGCCAGCCGGTCACGAACCGCCGCACACTCCGCGCCCAGAACGACGCCAGCGTCGCCCCCGGCCGCAAGGCCCGACGATCAAGACGGAAACCCCATCGGCATGAGTCAGGGCTCGTCCGCCACCACCCTCGACGACGGCATCGTCGCTACCGCCGAAGCCTGCCTCGCCTCCGTCGGCCAGGCGCGCGAAGCGATCCACGGGGTGATCTTCGGACAGGAGAAGGTCGTCGACCTCGCCCTCGTCACGATCCTGGCCGGCGGCCACGGCCTCCTCGTCGGATTGCCGGGTTTGGCCAAGACCAAGCTCGTCGAGACGCTGGGCACCGTGCTCGGGCTCGACGCCCGGCGGGTGCAGTTCACGCCCGACCTGATGCCCTCCGACATCCTCGGCACCGAAATCCTGGACGAGGATGCCGACCGCCGCCGCTCGTTCCGCTTCGTCAAGGGCCCGGTCTTCACCCAGCTCCTGATGGCCGACGAGATCAACCGCGCGAGCCCGCGCACGCAGTCCGCTCTGCTGCAGGCGATGCAGGAAAACTTCGTCTCGGTCGCCGGCGAGCGCCACGACCTGCCACGCCCGTTCCACGTGCTCGCCACCCAGAACCCGATCGAGCAGGAGGGCACCTATCCGCTGCCCGAGGCGCAGCTCGACCGCTTCCTGCTGGAGATCGACGTCGGCTATCCCGATCGCGCCGCCGAGCGCCGCATCCTGATCGAGACCACCGGCGTCGCCGACCAGGGCGTGAAGGCCGTGATGTCGACCGACGCGCTGCTGACCGCGCAGCGCCTCGTGCGCCGCCTGCCGGTGGGCGAGACCGTGGTCGACGCGATCCTCGACCTCGTCCGCTCGGCCCGCCCCGACGGCGGCGACCCGCTGGTGAAGGGCAAGCTGATGTGGGGCCCCGGCCCCCGCGCCAGCCAGGCGCTGAGCCTGGCGGCTCGCGCCCGCGCGCTGATCGAAGGCCGCGTCGCGCCGTCGGTCGCCGACGTGAAGGCGCTCGCCGAGCCGGTGCTGAAGCACCGCATGGCGCTGAGCTACGCGGCGCGGGCCGACGGCGACACCATCGAAGGGCTGATCGCCAAGCTCGCCGAGAAGCTTTAGCGCGTGGCGGCCGTGCGCGCCCACGACGCGATCCCGCGCGCGCCCGGCCGGCGGGAGAGCGAGGGCGCGGTGGCGCTCGCGTCCCGCATGCCCCGGCTCGTGCTGGAGGCCCGCCGCGTCTCGTCGATGCTGGCGCACGGCCTGCACGGCCGCCGCCGCGCCGGCCCCGGCGAGAGCTTCTGGCAGTTCCGGCCGTTCGTGAACGGCGAGGCGGCCGCGCGGATCGACTGGCGCCGCTCCGCCCGCGACGACCGGCTCTACGTCCGCGAGCGCGAGTGGGAGGCCGCCCACAACATCTGGATCTGGATCGACCGCTCCGCCTCCATGGGCTTCGCCTCCGACCTCGCGCAGGCCGCGAAGGTCGAGCGTGCCCTCGTCCTCGGGCTGGCGCTCGCCGACGCCTTCGTCGACGGCGGCGAGCGGGTCGGTCTGCTCGGGCTGACCCGCGCGACCGCGTCGCGCAAGATCGTCGAGGCCATGGCGCAGGCAATCGTCGCCGACGCCGCCGGCCTGACCCAGGACCTGCCGCCCCGCGCGGCCCCGGCCCGCTTCGACGAGGTGATCCTGATCAGCGACTTCCTCACCCCCCTCGACCGCGTCGCGTCGGCCGTCCAGGAGATCGCCGGGCGCGGCAGCCGTGGGCACCTCGTGGCCGTCGCCGACCCGATCGAGGAGACGTTCCCCTTCTCGGGCCAGGCCGTGCTGCACGACCTCGAATCCGGCCTCTCGCTCGACGTCGGCGACGCCGGCGCCTGGGGCGACGCCTACCGCACCCGCATCCAGGCGCACCGGGCCGGCCTCTCCGAGATCGCCCGCGGCGTCGGCTGGACGCTGACCCTGCACCGCACCGACCGCCCCGCGAGCGAGGCGGCGCTTCGCCTCGCGACCCTGGTCGCCGCCGCGCGCGGAACGGGCTAGGAGGGCGTCGTGCTCGGATTGACCTTCGCCGCGCCCTTCGCGCTCGCCGCCCTGATCGGCCTGCCCGCCCTGTGGCTGCTGCTGCGGGTGACGCCGCCGCGCCCGCGCCGGATCGACTTCCCGCCGCTCAAGCTGGTGGCGGACCTGGTGGCGCGGCGCCAGACGCCGGCGCGGACCCCGCCCTGGCTGCTGATCCTGCGGCTGCTCGCCGCCGCCGCCCTCATCCTCGCCGTCTCCGGGCCGGTCTGGAACCCGAGCGGCGTCGGCGCCGGCGGAGGCCGCAAGGCGCTTCTGGTGATGATCGACAACGGCGTCTCCGCCGCCCACGACTGGCGCGACCGGATGCGGGTCGCCACCGACGCCGTCGAGGGCGCCGCCCGCGACGGACGGCCCGTCGCGGTGGTCGGGCTGGCGGACGCCCCCGCCGCGGTCGAGGCGCGCACGCCGGCAGCCAGCCTCGAACGGCTGCGCGCCTTGGCGCCGCGCCCGCACCTCGCCGACCGGGGCGCGCACCTGGCAGTGCTCACCAACTTCCTCGACCGCAACGCCGGCGCGGGCCTCGTCTGGATCAGCGACGGCGTCGCCGGCATCGAGCCAGGAGACTTCCCCGCACGCCTCGCCGAGGCCGTGGCGTCGTCGGGCGCCGCGCTGACGGTGCTGCGCGCCGACGCGCCGCCGGCCCTGGCGCTGACCGCGTCCGAGGCCGGGGGCAAGCTCACGGCCCGGGTGCTGCGCGCCGCCCGCAACGGCCGCGACGGCGGCCTCGTGCGCGCGCTCGACCAGAAGGGCCTGCCGCTGGCCGAGCACGACTTCGCCCTCGCGCCCGACGCCACTGAGGCCGAGATCGCCTTCGACATGCCGATCGAGCTGCGCAACGGCGTCAGCCGCATCGAGATCGCCGGCGAGCGCTCGGCCGGCGCCGTGACGCTGGTGGACGAGCGCGGCAAGCGCCGCCGCGTCGGCCTCGTCTTCGGCGGCACCAGCGACCAGGCGCAGCCGCTGCTGGCGCCGACCTACTATCTCTCCCGCGCGCTCCAGCCCTTCGCCGACGTGCAGGAGGCCCGCGGCGCCAAGGGCATCGCCGACCAGGTGGCGCAGCTCCTCGACAACCAGGTGACGGTGCTGGTGCTCGCCGACGTCGGCGCGATGGACGACCGCACCGCCACCCGCGTCCAGGCCTTCGTCGAGGGCGGCGGCCTGCTGCTGCGCTTCGCCGGCCCACGACTCGCGGCCGGCAGCGATCCGCTGGTGCCGGTGCGCCTGCGCCGCGGCGGCCGGACGCTCGGCGGCACGCTCTCCTGGGACAGCCCGAAGACGCTGGCGCCCTTCGCCCCCGAGAGCCCGTTCGCCGGCCTGACGCCGCCCGCCGACATCGGCGTGCGCCGCCAGATCCTGGCCGAGCCCGATGGCGACCTGCCCGGCCGCACCTGGGCCTCGTTGCAGGACGGCACGCCGATCGTCACCGCCGAGCATCGCGGACAGGGGCTCGTGGTGCTGTTCCACGTCACCGCCGACACGACCTGGTCGAACCTGCCGTTGTCGGGCCTGTTCATCGACATGCTGCGCCGGGTGGTGGCGCTGGCCGGTTCCTCCGCCGCCCCCACGGAGGGCGGCCCGCGGCCGGCCGCCGCGATCCTCGCCCCGCGCCTGGCGCTCGACGGCTTCGGGGCGCTCGGCACCCCGCCGGCCTTCGCCACCGCCGTGCCGGCCGACTACGCCGACCGCGCCTCGGCGGAGCATCCGCCGGGCTTCTACGGCCCCGCCGACGGCGGCACCGCCGTGAACGCCCTCCGGCCCGACGACCGCCTCAAGGCGCTCGACCTCGCCGCGCTCTCGGGCGCCCGCACCGGCACGCTCGCCGGGGCCGAGACCCTCGACCTGCGCCCGAGCCTGTTCACCCTGGCGCTTCTGCTGCTGGTCCTCGACACGCTGGCGGGCCTCTGGCTCGGCGGCTTCCTCAACCGCGGCTCAGGGAGCCTCGTCGGCCGCCTCCGCGGCCGCCCGGCGATGCTCGCGATGGCGGGCGTGCTCATTCTCGGAGCTTTTGGCGGGCCACCGGCGCGGGCCGAGGAGCCGCCGGCCAACCGCCCGAACGGCATCGAGTCGGCGCTGGTCACGCGCCTCGCCTACGTCGTCACCGGCGACGCGGCGATCGACGAGGCGAGCCGGGCCGGCCTGACCGGTCTGACCCAGATGCTCGCCGCCCGCACCGCCCTGGAGCCGGGAGAGCCCGCCGGCCTCGACCCGGCCAAGGACGAGCTGGCGTTCTATCCGCTGATCTACTGGCCGATCGCGCCGGGCCGGCCGCAGCCCTCGGAGGCCACGATCCGCCGGGTCGACGCGTTCATGCGCAACGGCGGCACCGTCCTGTTCGACACCCGCGACGCGCTCACGGCCCGGGCCGGCGGCCCGCCGACCCCGGAGGCGGCGTACCTGCGCAAGATGCTGGCGACCCTCGAGATCCCGGAGCTGGAGCCGGTGCCCTCCGACCACGTGCTGACCAAGGCGTTCTACCTCGTCGACACCTTTCCCGGGCGCTACGCCACCGGCCAGACCTGGGTGGAGGCGCTGCCGCCGGCCGCCGAGGGCACCGAGCGTCGCCCGGCACGTGCCGGCGACGGCGTCAGCCCGATCGTCATCACCGGCAACGACCTCGCCGCGGCCTGGGCGATCGACCGCCGCGGCGACCCGCTCTACCCGGTGGTCGGCGGCGACCAGCGCCAGCGCGAGATGGCCTTCCGCGGCGGCGTCAACATCGTGATCTACACGCTGACCGGCAACTACAAGGCGGACCAGGTCCACGTGCCGGCCCTGCTGGAGCGGCTGGGGCAGTGACGATCCCGACACATACCGACGCATTGGACGTGGTCGCGGGTCACTTCTCCCAGTGGGAGAAGGACAGGATGAGGGGCGTGACCTCTCCGGTCAGGTCACGCCCCTCACCCCAGCCCTCTCCCCATGGGAGAGGGGGTCACGCGGCGCTTCCCGCGCGCAACCGGATCACGAAGGCTCTCCCGTCATGCTGAGCCTCAGCTTTACGCCGCTGCTGCCCTGGCCGGTGCTGGCGGTCTTCGCCGTGATCGTGGCGCTGTTTTCCGTGCTCGCCTTCCTGGCGCGGGGACGCACCGCCGTCCTGCGGGCGCTGGCGCTCGGGCTGGTGCTTGCGGCGCTCGCGAACCCCGCCCTGGTGCGCGAGGATCGCGAGCCGGTGAAGGACATCGCCGCGGTGATCGTCGATCGATCCGGGTCGCAGGCGCTCGGCGACCGGCCGGCGGCGACCGACCAGGTCAGGGCCGAATTGCAGCGTCGCTTCGGTGCGCTGACGAACATCGAGCCGCGCTTCATCGACGTGCCGGACGCCGCCGGCGACGACGGCACCAAGCTTTTCGCCGCCCTGGGCCAGGCGCTCGCCGACGTGCCGCCGGAGCGTCTGGCCGGCGTGGTGATGCTCACCGACGGCGTCGTGCACGACATCCCGGCCTCGCTCGCGGCCCTCGGGATCAAGGCGCCGCTGCACGTGCTCATCACCGGGCACCCGGACGAGCGCGACCGGCAGATCAAGCTCCTGGAGGCGCCCCGCTTCGGCATCGTCGGCAAGGACCTCACGATCCGCGCCGAGGTGATGGAGCGCGGCGGCACCGGCTCGGCCGTCGTCGCCCTGCGCCGCGACGGCGAGGAGATCGGGCGCCGCACCGTGCCGACGGACAAGCCGTTCGACCTCGCGCTGAAGATCGAGCATGGTGGCCCGAACGTCGTCGAGATCGAGGTCGAGCCGTTGCCGGGCGAGCTGACCACGGTCAACAACCGCGCCGTGCTCCCCATCGAGGGCATCCGCGAGAAGCTGCGGGTGCTGCTGGTCTCCGGCGAGCCGCACCAGGGCGAGCGCACCTGGCGCAACCTGCTGAAATCGGACGCCAACGTCGACCTCGTGCACTTCACCATCCTGCGGCCGCCGGAGAAGCAGGACGGAACGCCGATCTCCGAGCTGTCGCTGATCGCCTTCCCGACGCGCGAGCTGTTCGTCCAGAAGATCAAGGACTTCGACCTGATCATCTTCGACCGCTACGCCAACCAGAGCGTGCTGCCCTCGGCCTATTTCGACAACATCACGCGCTACGTCCGCGAGGGCGGCGCGCTCCTGATCGCCGCCGGCCCGGAATTTGCCGGCCCGGCGAGCCTCGCGCGCACGCGGCTTTCCGGCATCCTGCCGGGCGACCCGAACGGGCGCGTGGTCGAGCAGCCCTACAAGCCGACGGCGACGGCGACAGGCAACCGCCATCCGGTGACGCGGGCGCTGCCCGGCGGAGACGCGACGCCGCCGGCCTGGGGCGACTGGCTCCGCATCGTCGCGGCGCAGACGCGGGCCGGGAACCAGCCGCTGCTGTCGGGCGCCGAGAACCTGCCGCTGCTCGCCCTCTCCCGCGAGGAGAAGGGCCGCGTGGCACTCATGCTGTCCGACCACACCTGGCTGTGGGCGCGTGGCTACCAGGACGGCGGCCCCTATCTCGACCTGCTGCGCCGCCTCGCGCATTGGCTGATGAAGGAGCCGGCGCTGGAAGAGGAGGCTTTGCGCGCGCAGATGACCGGCCGCGGTCGCGAGGTCCGCGTCGAGCGCCAGACCATGGCGGAGGCGACCGATCCGGTCGTCGTCACGAGCCCGACCGGCAAGACCAGCACGCTCGCCCTGAAGCCGTCCGAGCCCGGGCTGTTCGGCGCGACCTTCGAGGCGACCGAGCTCGGCCTGCATACGCTGCGCTCGGGCACGCTCGCCGCCTTCGTCAGCGTCGGCCCGCCGAACCCGCGCGAGCTCGCCGACGTGTTCAGCGACACCGATCGCCTGAAGCCGGTCGCCGACGCCTCCGGCGGCTCGATCCGCCGCGTCGCGGACGCCTCCGGCGCCGTCCAGGTGCCGCGCCTCCAGAGCGTGCGCGGCGGCCGCCTCTCGGGCGCCGACTGGATCGGCTTCCGCCCGAGCGACAGCGCCGTCATCCGCGGCGTCGAGGTCTACCCCCTGGCGCTGGGGCTCGCGGCCCTGGCGCTGCTGGCCGCGGCCGTGCTGGCGATGTGGCTGGTGGAGGGACGCCGCGGGCGGGCGGCGTGACGCTCAGGCCGATTTCCCGGACGCCCGGAGCGCGAGCGGAGGGTGATCCGGGATCCAGCGGAAGAACCGGCCGCGTCGGCGGCTCGTGATCGTCGGCGTCGACGATTCGGCCGCTTCGCGTATCCTTGTGCTGGGGCCCGGATCGGGTTCCGCTGACGCTCCACCCGTCCGGGAAATCGGTGCGTGCGTTTCGGTCAGCGAGAGAAGAACCGCGCGATCTCGGCAGCCGCGGCATCCGGGTTCTCGCGGTGCGGGAAGTGCGCCGCGCCTGGAAACGGCGCAAGGTCGAGGTTGGAAAAGTATTCCGGCAGGCGGTCGGTCCAGGCGTAGGGAAAGAGCGGCGAGGAATCGCCCCAGCGGATGCAGGTCGGCACCGCGATGGGTTTCGGCACAGGCGCCTCGCCGCGGATCATCGCGATCCGGCCCGCGTTCTGGCTGAGATACCAGTCGAACCCGCCCTGCAGGTTGCCGGGCCGGAGGAAGTTGTCGACGAAATCCTCGATCACGTCGTCGAAGGCGTGCGGGTTCGGACCCGACCAGTGCCGCAGGATGCCGCCGACATAGGTCTTGCACGCCTCGCGCGACGAGCCGACGAGGTCGGCCGCGTAGGGCATCAGGTGGAAGGATTGGTACCAGATCTCGCGCAGGTTCTCGGGCGCGCCCAGGCGCGGACCGATGCCGCCATACGGGCAGTCGAAGAAGAACAGGCCCTCCAGCCGCTCGGGCGCGGCGTGCGCCAGCCCCTGCGCGACGTAGGCGCCGACGTCGTGCGAGACCACGCCGACGCGATCGAGTCCGAGGGCGTCGAGGAGGGCGAGCATGTCCTGCACGTGGGCCTTGGGGCCGACCTTGTCGTTGGGGCCGGCATCGGGCTTGCCGGTCCGGCCGAAGCCGCGGAGGTCCGGCGCGATGCAGGTGAAGCGCTCGGAAAGCCGCGTCATCACCGGCTCCCAGGTCAGCCAGAATTCCGGCCAACCGTGAAGCAGCAGCAGCGGCGGCCCGCTGCCCACCTGCGCGACGTGCAGGTCGAGGCCGTTCAACGGGAGGGTGTCGTGGCGGATCGTCGGCATCGGTCTTCCTGTGCTGTCGGCCCCAACGCGCGGCGGGCTGCAGGGTTGTCGCCGGTACGGCGGGGTCTGCGCGGACGCGCCGGGTTGGCGTAGCGGCGCGGTCCGTCCTAAGCAGGCGGGGATGGCCCGGCGACGGGCCGACGGACCGGAGACCGCCCCCTCGTGACAGCGCATCCCGTGATCGGACGTTTCTTCGCCGCCACCTTGGCCGCCGCCCTGACGCTCTCGTGCATCGCAGGCCCCGCGGCCGCCCAGTCCGAGCCGGCGCCTCCGGCGGCCGGCGCCGGCTGGGTCCACGCGGTGACGCTGATGGGCCAGCCGAAATACGGCCCGGACTTCAAGCATTTCGACTACGCCGACCCAGGCGCCCCCAAGGGCGGCCTCGTGCGCCTCGGGGCGCAGGGCGGGTTCGACAACTTCAACCTCGTGGTCTCGGGCCTGAAGGGCGACCTCGAAGGCGGGATCGCGCTGCTCTACGACACGCTCACCACCGAATCGCTCGACGAGCCCTTCACCTCCTACGGCCTGCTGGCCGAGGCGCTTCGGGTCGCGCCCGACCTCGGCTCGGTGACCTACCGCCTGCGCGAGAACGCGAAGTGGCACGACGGCGTCGCGATCACCCCCGAGGACGTGGTCTGGTCGTTCGAGACCTTCAAGGCGAACAGCCCGCGCTACGCCGCCTACTACCAGACCGTGGCGAAGGCGGAAGCCGCCGGCCCGCGCGAGGTGACCTTCACCTTCACCGAGACCGGCAACCGCGAGCTGCCGCAGGTGATCGGGCAGCTCCCCGTGCTGCCCAAGCACTGGTGGACGGGCAAGGACCCACAAGGGCGCCAGCGCAACGTCGCCGAGACGACGCTGGAGCCGCCGCTGGGATCGGGCCCGTACAAGCTGGATAAATTCGATCCCGGCCGCTCGGCGACCTATGTCCGCGTCGCCGACTACTGGGGCAAGGACCTGGCGGTGAATGCCGGGCGCAACAACTTCGGCACCCAGCGCTACGAGTATTTTCGCGACGGGACGGTGCTGGTCGAGGCGCTGAAGGGCGACCTCTACGACTTCCGCGCCGAGAACATCGCCCGCAACTGGGCCACCGCCTACGACGACTTCCCCGCGGTGAAGGACGGCCGCCTGATCAAGGAGGCCTTCCGCGACCGCGGCAACGGCAACATGCAGGCGTTCATCTTCAACACCCGCAAGGACAAGTTCAAGGACCCGCGCGTGCGGCGCGCCTTCAACCTTGCGATGAACTTCGAGGAGATGAACCGGGCGCTGTTCTACGGCTTGTATAAGCGCATCGACTCGTACTTCTACGGCTCCGAGCTCGCCGCCTCCGGCCTGCCCGAGGGCGAGGAGAAGGCGCTGCTCGACACGGTGAAGGACAAGGTGCCGCCGTCCGTCTTCACCACGCCCTACAAGAACCCCGTGAGCGAGACGCCGGAGGCCGTGCGCACGAACCTGCGCGAGGCCGTGCGCCTGCTGCGCGAGGCCGGCTACGAGCAGCGCGACGGGCGCATGGTGAACAAGGCGACGGGCGAGCCGCTCACCGTCGAATTCCTGGAGTTCCAGAACACCTTCGAGCGGGTGATCCTGCCGTTCTCGGCGCAGCTCAAGCTCATCGGCGTCGGCACCTCGCTGCGGGTGATCGACCAGGCGCAGTACCAGAACCGGCTGCGCAACTTCGACTACGACGTCACCACCGGCTCCTGGCCGGAATCGCTCTCGCCGGGCAACGAGCAGCGCGAGTACTGGGGCTCGGCATCTGCCGACAAGCCCGGCTCGCGCAACCTCATCGGCATCAAGGATCCCGCGATCGACGCGCTGATCGAGAAGGTGATCTTTGCCAAAGACAGGCCCGGCGTGCTGGCGGCGACCCATGCACTGGACCGATTGCTGCTGTCCCACGACTTCGTCGTGCCGCAATGGGCCTCGAACGTCTCGCGGACCCTGCGCTGGAACCGCTTCGCGCACCCGGCCGTCCTGCCGCTCTACGGCTCTTCCGGCTTCCCGACGACGTGGTGGTACGACGAGGCGGCGGCCGCCAAGACCGGTGCGCCGCGTTGAGCCGGGTCTCCCGCCGTTCGCTCGTCCTCGGGGCGGGCGCGCTCGGCGTCGCCGCGGCTCTGCCGCGCGGCGCGGTCGCCCAAACCGCGGCATCGCACGGGATGTCGAGCTTCGGCGAGCTGAAGTACCCGAAGGACTTCCAGCGCTTCGACTACGTGAACCCGATGGCGCCCCGCGGCGGGCGGTTCTCGTCGCAGCTGAGCCAGACCTTCGGCAACCAGGCGGCCGACACCTTCAACACCCTGAACGCCTACGTGCTGCAGGGGGAGGGGGCCGCCGGCATGAACCTCACCTTCGACAGCCTGATGGTGCGGGCGCTGGACGAGCCGGACGCGCTCTACGGCCTCGTCGCGCGGTCGGTGGCGGTGTCCGACGACGGGCTGACCTACACCTTCACCCTGCGGCCGCAGGCGCGCTTCCACGACGGCTCGAAGCTGACGGCGAAGGACGTGGCATTCAGCCTCAAGCTGCTGCGCGAGAAGGGCCACCCCGAGATTTCCGAGGTGATCCGCGACATGCGCGATGCGACGGCGCCCGACGACGCGACGGTGGTGATCACCTTCGCACCCGGCCGCGCCCGCGACCTCCCGCTCACGATCGCGCAACTGCCGATCTTCTCCGCGGCCTACTACGGAAAACGCGACTTCTCGGCCTCCACCCTGGAGCCGCCGCTCGGCTCCGGCCCGTATCAGGTGGGGCGCGTCGACGTCGGGCGATCGATCGAGTTCGAGCGGGTCCGCGACTATTGGGCCGCGGAGCTGCCGGCGATGGTCGGGCAGAACAACTTCGACGCGATCCGCTACGAGTATTTCCGCGACCGCAACGTCGCCTTCGAGGCGTTCAAGGGTGGCGCCTTCACCTTCCGCGAGGAGTTTACCGCGCGGGTCTGGGCCACCGGCTACGACTTCCCGGCAGTGAACGAAGGCCGGGTCGTGCGCACCACCGTGCCGGATGCCCGGCCCTCGGGCACGCAGGGCTGGTGGATGAACACGCGGCGGCCGGCCTTCCGCGATCCGCGGGTGCGCGAGGCGATCGGCCTGTGCTTCGACTTCGAATGGACGAACAAGAACATCATGTTCGGCGCCTACGTGCGCACGGCCTCGTTCTTCGAGAACTCGATCCTGAAGGCCGTCGGCACGCCCTCGCCCGAAGAGCTGGCGTTGCTCGGGTCCCTGCGGAACGACCTGCCGGCGGAGGTGTTCGGCGAGCCGTGGACGCCGCCGACCTCGGACGGGTCGGGGCAGGACCGGGCGCTGCTCAAGCGCGCCGACGCGCTGCTGCGCGAGGCCGGCTGCACCCGCGACGGCGGCCTGCTCACGCTGCCCGGCGGCAAGCCGTTCACGATCGAGTTCCTCGATTCGAGCCCGGCGCTGGAGCCGCACACCCACCCCTTCATCCGCAACCTCGGCCTGCTCGGCATCCGGGCGACGATCCGCACCGTCGACGCCTCGCAGTACCAGTCGCGCCTCAAGGACTTCGACTTCGACATCACCTCGCGGCGCTACGCCAGCGGCATGACCCTGGGCGCGGAGCTGCGCGAGACCTACGGGTCGCGCTCGGCCGCGACGCCCGGCTCCAACAACCTGTCGGGCATCGCCGACCCGGCGATCGACGTGCTGCTCACCGCGATCGCCGACGCGACATCGCGCGAGGCGCTGGACGCCGCCTGCCGGGCGCTCGACCGCGTGTTGCGCGCCGGGCGCTACTGGGTGCCGATGTGGTATGCCGGCACGCACCGGCTCGCGCTATGGGACGTCTACGGCCACCCCGCGGAGGGGCCGAAATACGATCTCGGCGCGCCGGCGGTGTGGTGGTTCGACGCCGACAAGGCCCGGCGCATCGGCCGGGACTGAACCGAGGCGCCAGACCGTCGAGGCCCGGCCTTCGGCGACACAGGAGAACCCTTCCTTGCTCGGCTATGTCCTGCGCCGCATCGGCCTGATGATCCCGACCCTGTTCGGGATCATGCTGATCACCTTCACCATCGTGCAGTTCGCCCCCGGCGGGCCGGTGGAGCGGGTGCTCGCGCAGATGCAGGGGCAGGGCGACGGCACGCTCTCGCGGGTCACCGGCGGCACCGGCGACCTCGGCGGCGCGAGCCGGCCGGCCTCCGGCGGCGAGGCGAGCTCGCGCTACCGCGGCGCGCAGGGGCTGAGCCCCGACTTCATCGCCAAGCTCGAGAAGCAGTTCGGCTTCGACAAGCCGGCGCCCGAGCGCTTCGCCAAGATGCTCTGGGACTACGTCCGCTTCGATTTCGGGCGCAGCTACTTTCGCGACGTCACCGTCATCGAGCTGATCAAGGAGCGGTTGCCGGTCTCGATCTCGCTGGGGCTGTGGATGACGCTGCTGTCCTACGCGATCTCGATCCCGCTCGGCATCCGCAAGGCGGTCTCGGACGGGGCGCGCTTCGACCGCTGGACCTCGTTCGTCGTGATCGTCGGCTACTCGGTGCCCGGGTTCATGTTCGGGCTGATGCTGATCATCCTGTTCTCCGGCGGGTCGTTCTTCCAGTGGTTCCCCTTGCGCGGCCTGACCAGCGAAGGCTGGGAGACGTTCACGACCTGGCACAAGGTGACCGACTACGCCTGGCACATGGTGCTGCCGCTGACCGCGCTGGTGATCGGCGCCTTCGCGACCTCGACCCTGCTCACCAAGAACTCGTTCCTCGACGAGATCCGCAAGCAATACGTGCTGACCGCGCGGATGAAGGGCAATTCCGAGCGACGCGTGCTCTACGGCCACGTCTTCCGCAACGCGATGCTGATCGTGATCGCGGGCTTTCCCGGCGCCTTCATCTCGGCCTTCTTCACCGGCTCGCTGCTGATCGAGACGATCTTTTCGCTCGACGGCCTCGGCGAGCTCTCGTTCCGGGCGATCGTCGGGCGCGACTACCCGGTGGTGTTCGCGACCCTGTACATCTTCTCGCTGCTCGGGCTCGCGGTGAACCTGCTCTCCGACCTGATCTACGTCTGGATCGACCCGCGCATCGACTTTTCCGCCCGCGCCACCTGAGCGGTCCTCACGTCAGCGGCGACCAAGCCTCGGGCAGCCCGATGCTGGAGACGGCCTCGGCGATGTGGTCGGGGCCGCCCTTCGGCGGCCAGTGCCCGGAGCCCTGCGCCGCCCGGCGAAGGGACGCCCGCTCCTCCAGGCTGGGGAAGCCCCAGACGTGGGTGATCCGCGGCGCACCGTCGAGGGCGTACATGTTGATCACGAGGTGGTCCGTGTAGGGCTTGGCCGGCGGGACCGCGGCCTCCCAGGCGTCCAGCGTGGGCGGCAGGCCGCCGGGCTTCAGACGGTAGGTGCGGAACTCGTAGACGGCGCCGCGCGCCCCGGTCCGCACCGGCGGCAGGAACGGGAAGGCCGCATAGCTGTCCATCTCCAAGGCGGTGACGACGGCGCCGGCATGGAACGGGTTCGCGCTCGTCAGGGCGCGGCGGCGCTCGGCGCTCATGTCCTCGGGCGCCTCGAAGCCGCGCAGGATCAGGATCCGGCCGAGCATCCCGATCTCCGTGCGCCAGCTCCCGAGCAGCGTGCCGCCGGCCTCGGGCGCGCCGACCCAGGCGGCCGCCCCCTCGGAGGCTCGATCGAGCGCGTTCAGGGGGCACGAGAGCGCGGCGAGTTCGTAGAGCATCTTCAAGCCTCCGGTCGATCAGACGGAATCATGGGGCCGCGGGCCGTCCGCGCCCAGCACCCGGCCCACCGTCGCGCGCAGGGCGTGGCGGCTGCGATACCCCACCGCCGCCGCCACGTGCCCGGCCGGGCGGCCGTCGGCGGCGAGCGCCAGCGCGCGGATCACCCGCGCCCGCGCCCGCCAGTCGCCGAAACTGAGGCCGGTCTCGCGGCGGAAGCCGCGGGTCAGCGTGCGCCGGCTCGCCCCGGCCCGCTCCGCCCAGGCGTCGAGGTCTTCGGCGCAGGCCGGGTCGGCGATCAGCCCGAGGCAGACCCGGCGCAGGCGCGGGTCGCGCGGGAGCGGCAGGGCCAGCGGCGTCTCGGGCGCGTGGCCGACCTCGTCGAGCACCAGGGCGGCGAGATGCCCGCCGCGGCCCGCCTCGTCGTACAGCACCGGCTCCTCGGCCAGCGCCGCCAAAGCCGCGGCCAGCAGCGGCGAGACCGTGATCACCCGGCAGCGTTCCGGGACGGCGGCGAAGGCGTGCGGATCGAGGTAGGCCGAGCACATCGCCACCGCCCCGTGCATCGCCACCGCATGCGGCAGGCGCGGCGGGATCAGCAGCGCGTGCCCCTCCGGCACGACCCAGGTGCCGTCGTCGGCCGACGCCATCATCAGCCCGGCGGTGGCGTAGAGCAGCTGCGCACGCGGGTGGAAGTGCCGGTCGGTCCGACTCGCCGCGGCGAAGGTTTTCGGCATCACCGCGACCGCGCGAGGCACGGTCTGGTAGTCGGCGGCGTCGATCGATCGCAACGGCACGGCGCACCCTCGCAGAATGGCCCGGTAGCGTACATCTGCGGCCCGACGCCGTCCATCGGGTCAGGCTATCGAGCAACGATCCCGAAGGACATGCCGCGATGAGCCCGGAAGACCTCTCCAGCCGCACCCTGCGCTTCGTCAACGTCGCGCACGCCCTCGACCACTTCGTGCTGCTGATCTACCCGACCGCGGTGATCGCCATCGCGAGCCAGACGGGCCTCGGCTACGGCGAGCTGATCGGGCTCGCCACCGGCGCCTTCGTCGCCTTCGGCCTGTGCTCGCTGCCGATGGGCTCGCTCGCCGACCGCTTCGGCCGGCGCAACATGCTCGCCGTGTTCTTCTTCGCCTACGGCCTGTCATGCCTCGGGGTCGCGAGCGCAACGAGCACCACCGCCTTCGCGGTCTGGCTCTGCGTGCTCGGCCTCGCCTCGGCGATCTACCACCCGGTCGGCTCCAGCATGCTCGTGACCCATGCAAGGCGGCTCGGGCGCGACCTCGGCATCAACGGGGTCTGGGGCAATTTCGGCGCGGCGTCGGCCTCAGGGGCGACCGCGCTGCTCGCGACGACGCTGGGCTGGCAGGCCGCCTTCGTGGTGCCGGGCCTCGTGTGCCTCGCCTGCGGCGCGGCCTTCGTCGCGATGGTGCCGGGCGACGGCGACGGCGAGGCGCGCAAGGCCGGCGCGGCGGGCGTCATCCCGGTGACGCGCCCGATGGCCCTGCTGGCGATGTTCGGCGTGGCGATCTTCGCCGGCGGCATCACCTTCAACGTCACCACGATCTCGCTGCCGAAGGTGATCGACGAGGGCGTCGGGCAGGCCCTGTCGCTCACCTCGATCGGCTCGATCGCCACCGCCGTGTTCGTGTTCGGCGCGATGACCCAGCTGCTGATGGGCCGCCTCGTCGACCGCTTCGGCCTGCCGAGCCTGTTCCTCGGCCTCTCGGTGCTGCAGCCGGTCGGCCTCGGGATCGCTGCGGCGACCACGGGTCCGCTGCTGCTGCTCGGACTGGTGCTGGCGATCGCCGCGATCTACGGGCAGGTCGTCATCAACGACGCGATGATCGCCCGCTACGTCCCGGCGCACCAGCGCGCGAAGGCCTACAGCCTGCGCTACTTCGTGGGCTTCACCGCGAGCGGCTTCGTGGTCCCGGTCATCGCCCTCCTGCACGATCGCGGCGGCTTCCCCCTCGTGCTCGGGATGGCGGCGGCCTTCGGCGCGCTGATCTGGGTCGCCGCCTTCGGCTTCTACCGGCTGGTGCGGGGCGACGCGCGGCCGGTCCTCGCCGCCGCCGAGTAGCGGCTGCGGCGCGGCGCGAAACCTGTTACGGCGGAGACCGTGCAAGCCCTCTCCCTCGTCATCCGCCCCGAGACGCCCGACGATCACCACGCGATCGAGCGGCTGCACGCCCGCGCGTTCGGGCCGGGGCGCTACGCGCGCACCGCCTTCCGGCTCCGCGAGGGCGCGACGCATCGGGCCGACCTCAGCGTCACGGCGTCCGTCGGCAGCTTCCTCGTCGGCTCGGTGCGGATGGCGCCGGTGACGGCCGGCGGCGGCGGCTTCCTGGCGCTCGGGCCGCTGGCCGTCGACCCGAGCTTCTCGGGCCGCGGCGTCGGCACGTCGCTGATGCGGGCGAGCCTGACTGCGGCGGCGGAGGCCGGCGAGGGCCTCGTGATCCTCGTCGGCGACGCGCCGTTCTACGCCCGCTTCGGCTTCCGCCCCGTGCCGGCCGGGCAGCTGGTCCTCCCGGGCCCGGTCGACCCGGCCCGCTTCCTCGCCCTGGAACTGAAGCCCGATTTCCTCGCCACCGCGCAGGGGCCGGTCGCGGCGGACCGTAGGAGCTGACAGGCGGGAAGAGCTGACGGGCCGAGCGCGCCGAAGGTCGGCTCAGAGCCGCGCGATGTAGGCGGCGAGGTCGGCGATCTCGTCGTCCTTCAGCGTCTGCGCGACCTCGTTCATCGCCGGATCGTAGCCGGGTCGTGCGTTCGAGCGATACGCCGCGAGCGCCGCCTTGAGATAGTCCTCGCGCTGGCCGCGGATGCGCGGGAGCGCGTCGCGTCCGGCGAGGTCGGCCCCGTGGCAGGAGTTGCACTGGTGCTTGGACACGAGCGCCTGCGCCCGCGCGGCGAGCGCCGGATCGGGCGGCCCGCCCGCGGCGACCGGTGCGGGCAAAGCGGCCAGGGCATCGGCGAAGGCGCGCAGGTCGTCGTCGGTGAGACCGGCGGCCATCTCGTTCATCGGCGCCGCCTCGCGCTGCCGCTCCCGGAACTGGAACAACTGCGTGACGACGTAGTCGGCCTGCTGGCCCCCGAGGGAGGGCACGCCCTCGGTCTCGGAGGTGCCCTGCGCCCCGTGGCAGGCGAGGCAGGGTGCGAGGCGTTCGCCCAACGGAGCGGACGAGGCCGCCCCGAGGAGGAGCGTCGCGAGGGCGAGCGCGGGGGTGAGCGATCGGATCATTTCGCGGCGCTGACCCGGTAGATCGCGCCGTTGTAGTCGTCCGAGACCAGGAGCGCGCCGTCCTGGGCGACCAGCACGTCGACCGGGCGGCCGACATACGTGTTGTCCTGCAGGAAGCCGGTAAGGAACGGCTCGACGGAGGCGACCTTGCCGTCGGGTCCGAGCCGCGCCACCACCACGTCGCCGCCGAGCTTGCGCGTACGGTTCCACGAGCCGTGCCGGGCGATGAACATCGCGTTCTTGTAGTCCGCCGGGAACATCGCGCCGGTGTAGAAGCGCAGGCCGAGCGAGGCGGTGTGCGGGCCGAGCAGGGCCGCCGGCGCCGTGAACTCGGCGCAGGAATGGCCCCAGCCGTATTCCGGGTCGGTGAAGGTGCCCTGGTGGCAGTACGGGAAGCCGAAATGCTGCTTGCCGGGCTCGGTCAGCACGTTCAGCTCGTCGTTCGGGATGTCCTCCGAGACCCAGTCGCGGCCGTTGTCGGTGAACCAGAGCTGCTTCGTCGTGGGGTTCCAGTCGAAGCCGACGGTGTTGCGCACGCCGCGGGCGACCACCTCGACGTTCTTGCCGTCGAGGTCCATCCGCCGGATCTGGGCATGGGTGTCGGGCGGCATCGTGATGTTGCCGGGCGATCCCACCGGCACGTAGAGCTTGTCGTCGGGGCCGATGGCGATGAACTTCCAGCCGTGCGCTTCGTCCTTGGGCAGGTCGTCGTAGACCAGCACCGGCTTCGGCACGTCGTCGAGGCGGGCCTCGATGCCGTCGTAGCGCCAGATCTTCGAGAGCTCGGCCACGAACAGCGACCCTTCGTGGAACGCGAGCCCGTTCGGCCGGTGCAGGCCGGTGGCGATGGTCTTGACCTCGCGCTTCCCGTCCGGCCCGACCTTCGCCGGGATCGCGTAGACCTTGCCGACCGCGCGGGTGCCGACGAACAGCGTCCCGTCCGGGCTCTGGCGCATCGAGCGGGCGTTGGCGAGGCCGCTGGCGTAGACCTCGACCTTGAAGCCCTCGGGCACGATCAGCTTGTCGAGGGGAAGCTTGGCCAGGGCGGTGGCGAGCGGCGGCGCGGCGATCGGCGCAAGCTTGGCGGCGTCCCCGCCCTCGGGCCGGCCGAAGAGCGCCGAGCCCTTGTCGACGGGGGGCGCGGCGGGGACGGGGCTCGCCGGCTGCTGCGCCGCGGCGCCCTGCAGGGCGAGGCAGGTCATCGCCAGGGCGGCGAGGCTTCGGCTCAGGACGGGTGTCACGCGGCGTCTCCCAGGCTGGGCAGGATGCAGGTTCGGCGGATGCAGGTTCGGCGGATGCAGGTTCGGCAGGATGCAAGCTCGGCGGGATGAAGGCGCGCCGCGCCGGCTCCCGTTCGCAATCGCATACGTTATTCACAACATGCGCCGCCAAAGCGAGGGCCGGCGCCGCGACCGGGAAACAGCAGCCCCGCCCCGTCACCCGCCGGCGCGGATACCCTGACGAACGCACCCGCGCGCGGCAGGCCGGCCCGGCGCAATCTTGCCTTTTCGCATCCGATCCCCGAGAAACCGGCTGATCCGGAAGCGTGAGCGCGGCATCGAGCCGGCGCTCGGCGAAACCGGAACGATCGAACCGCGTCGAGGAACCCGTCTCCATGCTCGATTACGCGCAGGCCCGACGCCTGATGGTCGACTGCCAGCTCCGGACCTTCGACGTGAACGACATCACGGTGCTCGACGCGTTCGACGCGGTGCCGCGCGAGGATTTCGTGCCGCCGGGGGCGGAGCCCTTCGCCTACATCGACCAGAATCTGAAGCTCGGCGGCAGCGAGGGCGACGTCCGCTACATGCCGGCCTCGATGCTGCTCGCCCGGATGATCCAGGCGCTGCGCGTCGGCAACGGCACGCGGGTGCTCGATGTCGGCACCGGATACGGCTACGCCGCCGCCCTGATGGCGCGCCTCGGCGGCCGGGTCACGGCGCTCGAAGCCGATCCCGCCCTGGCCGAGGCGGCGCGGGCGCGGCTCGCCGGGACGCAGGTCGAGGTGGCGGAAGGACCGCTCACCGAGGGCCAGCCCAAGGCCGGCCCCTACGACGCGATCCTAATCAACGGCCGCGTCGAGGTCCGCCCGCAGGCGCTCCTCGACCAGCTCAAGGACGAGGGCCGCCTCGTCTGCGTGCTCGGACGCGACAAGTCGGCGAAGGCGACCCTGTTCGTGCGCGCCGGCGATGCCTTCGGCGCCCGCCCGCTGTTCGACGCCGCCTTGCCGGGCCTCGCGGCGTTCCGCGAAGAGGCCGGCTTCGCGTTCTGAGCGGCGCGTCGGTGCACCCCGGTCGCGCGCCGGGGGTGTCGCTTTTATGCGCCACGTCGGAACGATTTGGGGGCGGGCCGCCCGTTGGCCTGGGCCAGGTCTTAACGAATAGGCTAAGGTTCGCCCCAGGGCGGGCGTGACCGGGCCGGCGTGCAAGCGCGGCATCCGTCGCAAGACGGACGAGATGGTCTTCGAGAAACCGCAAGGGCTGATCGACGTGACACAACGCAAACCTGCGACGCGCCCCGCGCTTCGGCTGGCCGGCTTCGCCGTCGCAGCCGGGCTGGCGGCTGGTCCAGCGGCGTCCGAGACGCTCGAATCGGCGCTCGCGAAGGCCTATGGCGGCAACCCGCAGCTCAATTCCAGCCGCGCGAACGTCCGCGCCACCGACGAAGGCGTCGCGATTGCGAAGTCCGGCTACCGGCCGACCGCGAGCATCAGCGCCGACATCGGCCAGCAGTACCTCGAAGGCCGGGTCTCGGGCCAGACGCTCGCTCAGACCACGACGCCAGGTGGCGCCGGGCTCACGGTCAACCAGACGCTGTTCAACGGGTTCCAGACCGACAACAACACCCGCCGCGCCGAGTCGAACGTCTACAGCCAGCGCGAGAGCCTGCGCTCCACCGAGATGACGGTGCTGTACAGCGGCGTCACCTCCTACATGAACGTGCTCAGCAACACCGCGACCCTGGAGCTGAACCGCAACAACGTCGAGGTGCTCGAGGAGCAGCTCCGCCAGACCCGCGACCGCTTCAACGTCGGCGAGGTGACCCGAACCGACGTCGCCCAGGCCGAGGCGCGCCTCGCCGGCGCCCGCTCGCAGGTCAGCGTCGCGGAATCGAACCTGCGCACCAGCATCGGCACCTATCGCCAGAACATCGGCGTCGAGCCGCGTCAGCTCGCCCCCGGCCGCCCCCTCGACCGCTACGTCCCGGCCAGCCTGGATGCGGCGATCGCCATCGGCCTGCAGGAGCACCCGCAGATCCTGTCGGCGCTGCATGCGGTCGACGCGGCCGAGGCGCAGGTCAAGGTCCTCGAAGGCGCCCTCTACCCGACGGTCGGCCTGCAGGGCAGCGTCCAGCAGCGCTACGACCAGACTTTCCCCGGCGACAACTTCTTGTCCGCGTCGATCGTCGGCCGCGTGACGATCCCGCTCTACCAGGGCGGACAGGAATACGCGCAGATCCGCCAGCAGAAGGAGGTCGTCGGCCAGACCCGCATCCAGGCCGACCTCGTCCGCGACCAGGTCCGCGCCCAGGTTGTGGACTTCTGGGGCCGCCTGGAGGCGGCCAAGGCTCAGGTGATCGCGGCCCAGGCCCAGGTTCAGGCCAACGAGGTCGCCCTCAACGGCGTGCGCGAGGAGGCCCGCGTCGGGCAGCGCACGACCCTCGACGTGTTGAACGCGCAGCAGGAACTGCTCAACGCCCGGGTGAACCTCATCACCGCCCAGCGCGACCGGGTGATCTACTCGTACGGCGTGGTCCAGGCGATCGGCCGCCTGACGGTGCGCTACACCGCGGTGCCGGTGGCCGCCTACAGCGCCAAGGTCCATTACGACCAGGTCAAGGACCTCTGGTACGGCGTGCGCTCGCCGGACGGCCGCTGAGGCGACGCGAACCGCGCGGGTTCCCCTGCGGGGAGCCCGGCAGGCCCGGCCGACCGGAATGCGGCGACCGGGACGTGATTTCCCGAGGACTGTGCTTCCGCTGCGCTTGTCGTGCGAGCGCAGCGTGGAATACTCCATCGGATAGGTGTTTTCCGTTCCTCTCACGTTTTCGAGCGCCGTCCGGATGAGTGCAGCGAGCCCCAAGATCCAGGACAAGGCGACGGAGAAGGCGCACGAGCCTTCCATGGAGGAGATCCTGGCCTCGATCCGCCGGATCATCGCCGACGACCAGGCCGTGAAGCCGCCGGAGCCGGCCGCCGTCCGGCCGCCCACGCACGAGAACGACGACGTGCTCGACCTCGCCGACATGGACGAGCCGGCACCACCGCCGCGCCCGGCCGCGAAGCCCGCTCCGCTCGAGCTCGAGGCCTTGGACTTCGACGCGATCGACTTCGACGCGCTGGAGGTGGAACCCGAGCCCGAGCCGGCCCCCGCGCCGCGTGCAGCCGCGCCCCAGCCCGCACGCCGCCCGGAGCCTGCATATGAACCCGAACCTGAGGCGGAGACCGCGCCGCTGATCTCCTCGGCGGCCGGCGCCAGCGTGAACCAGGCCTTCAACCTGCTCGCCAACACCGTGTCGAGCCAGAACGCGCGCAGCCTGGAGGACCTCGTCCAGGACATGCTGAAGCCGATGCTCAAGGCTTGGCTCGACGACAACCTGCCGGTGATGGTCGAGCGGCTGGTGCGCGTCGAGATCGAGCGGGTCGCCCGCGGCCGTTGACGGCACCTCCGTTACGGGCCGTGTTGACGGGAGGCCCGTGACGGGTTGAAAGCGGGCTCGAAATTCCGAGACGGACCCGCGATCACCCGCCCATGATGGACAAGACCTTCGACCCGGCCGGCGCCGAGGCGCGCGCGAGCGCCGCGTGGACGGACGCCGACGCCTTCCGCGCCGGGCGCCCGGACCGGGCCGGCGCCGAGCCCTACTGCATCGTCATCCCGCCGCCGAACGTGACGGGCTCGCTGCATATCGGCCACGCGCTGAACAACACCCTGCAGGACATCCTCGCCCGCTTCGAGCGGATGCGCGGCCGCGACGTGCTGTGGCAGCCGGGCATGGACCATGCCGGCATCGCCACGCAGATGGTGGTCGAGCGCCGGATGGCGGAGGCGCAGGAGCCCGGCCGCCGCGAGATCGGCCGCGCGGCCTTCCTCGACAAGGTCTGGGCCTGGAAGGCGGAATCGGGCGGCGCCATCGTCTCGCAGCTCAAGCGGCTCGGCGCCTCCTGCGACTGGTCGCGCGAGCGCTTCACCATGGGCGAGCGCGGGGCGCCGGACGAGCAGATGGTCCGCGCAGTCACGAAGGTCTTCGTCGACCTGCATGCCCAGGGGCTGATCTACCGCGACAAGCGCCTCGTGAACTGGGACCCGAAGTTCCAGACCGCGATCTCGGACCTCGAGGTCCAGCAGGTCGAGGTGAAGGGCCACCTCTGGCACTTCGACTATCCGGTGGTGGACGAGGCCGGCGCCGAGACCGGGGCGATCATCACCGTCGCGACGACGCGCCCCGAGACGATGCTCGGCGACACGGCGGTGGCGGTCCACCCGGAGGACGAGCGCTACACCGCGCTCGTCGGCAGCTACGTGCGCCTGCCGCTGGTCGGCCGCCTGATCCCGATCGTCGCCGACGACTACTCGGACCCGGAGAAGGGCACCGGCGCGGTCAAGATCACGCCCGCGCACGACTTCAACGACTTCGAGGTCGGCCGCCGCCACGGCTGCCGCCCGATCAACATCCTGGACAGCGAGGCGCGGATCGCGCTCGACGGCAACGCCGACTTCCTGGCCGACGCGAACCCGGATGCGGAGGCGCTGGCCCTCCACGGCCTCGACCGGTTCGCGGCCCGCAAGGCCGTGGTCGCGCTGATGGAAGCGGCAGGGCGCCTTCGGGAGATCGAGGCCAACACCCATGCCGTCCCACACGGCGACCGCTCGGGGGTGGTGATCGAGCCCTACCTCACCGACCAGTGGTACGTGAACGTGAAGCCGCTGGCCGAGCGCGCGCTGCAGGCGGTGCGCGACGGGCGCACCCGCTTCGTGCCGGAGAATTCGGAGAAGACGTTCTTCCAGTGGCTCGAGAACATCGAGCCGTGGTGCATCTCGCGCCAGCTCTGGTGGGGGCACCAGATCCCGGTCTGGTACGATGCGGATGGCGGCGTCTACGTCGCCGGCACCGAGGCCGAGGCGCAGGCACAGGCCGCGGAGAAGCAGGGCCGCGCGGTCGATCTCGTCCGCGACGAGGACGTCCTCGACACCTGGTTCTCCTCCGCCCTGTGGCCGTTCTCGACGCTCGGCTGGCCGGAGAAGACCGCGGAACTCGCGCGCTACTACCCGACCAACACGCTCGTCACCGGCAAGGACATCCTGTTCTTCTGGGTCGCGCGGATGATGATGCTCGGCCTGCACGTCACCGACGACGTGCCGTTCGACACGGTCTACCTGCACACGCTGGTGCGCGACGCCTCCGGTGCCAAGATGTCGAAGTCGAAGGGTAACGTCGTCGATCCGCTCGGGCTGATCGACCAGTACGGCGCCGACGCCTTGCGGTTCACCCTGACGGCGCTCGCCGCGCAGGGGCGGGACATCAAGCTCAGCCCGGCCCGCGTCGAGGGCTACCGCAACTTCGCGACCAAGCTCTGGAACGCCGCGCGCTTCGCCGAGATGAACGGCTGCGCCCTCGATCCCGCCTTCAACCCGAAAGCGGTGCGGGAGCCGCTGAACCGCTGGGCGCTCGGCGAGGCGGCGCGCGCGGTCGCCGAGGTCACGGCAGCCCTGGAGGCCTACCGCTTCAACGACGCGGCGGCCGCGGCCTACCGCTTCGTCTGGAACATTTTCTGCGACTGGACGATCGAACTCGCCAAGCCCGTGCTTCAGGGCGAGGGCGTCGAGGCCGGGCTGAAGGCGGAGACGCAAGCCACCATCGCCTTCATCATCGACCAGATCGCCAAGCTCCTGCATCCGTTCATGCCGTTCCTCACCGAGGAGCTGTGGGCGATCAAGGGCGAGGCGATCGCCAACCGCGGCCTGCTCACGCTCCAGTCCTGGCCCGACCTGTCGGGGCTGGCGGATGCCGAGGCCGAGGCCGAGATCGGCTTCGTCGTCGACCTCGTCTCCGAGGTGCGCTCGGCCCGCTCCGAGACCGGGGTGCCCGCGGGCGCCCAGGTCCCGCTGGTGATCGTCGGCGCCGACGCAGGCGTGCGGGCGCGCGTCGGCGCCTGGCACGACACGCTGGCGCGGCTCGCCCGCCTGTCCGAGATCGGCTTCGCCGACGCCGCCCCGCGGAACGCGGTGCAGCTCCTCGTGCGCGGCAGCGTGGCGGCACTGCCGCTGGAAGGGATCGTCGACCTCGGCGCCGAGGTGGCGCGCCTGAAGAAGGAGGCCGCCAAGGCCGAGGGCGAGATCCGGAAGCTCGACGGCAAGCTCGGCAACGCCGACTTCGTGGCGCGCGCCCCCGAAGAGGTCATCGAGGAGAGCCGCGAGCGGCGCGAGGCCGAGGCCGAGCGGCTGGCCAAGCTCCAGGAGGCGCTGGCGCGGTTGAGCGACCAAGCCGCTTGATCCTGCGCCGGCTGGCGAAGGGGCTCGCCGGCGCCGTCGGATCGCTCGTCGCCCTGCTCGTCCTCGCCGTGATCCTCACGGCGCGGCCGGGCGACCGAGCGCTGTATCCGCCAAAGGCGGCGGCGCAGGTGATTTACGTGGTCAGCCACGGTTGGCACAGCGGCGTCGCGCTGCCGACCGCGGCGCTGACCGGGCCCGGCGCCGGCCCGGCCTTGCGCGACATCGCCGTGCGGTTCCGCGCCTATCCCACCCTCGAATTCGGCTGGGGCGAGGCCCGGTTCTACGCCGCGACGCCGACGCTCGCGCAGTTCGATTGGCGGCTGGCGCTCGATGCGCTTTTCACGCCCGGCGGCAGCGACGGGGTGATCCAGGTGGTCGGCCTCGATGCGGACCCGCGCATCAGCTTTCCCCGCGCCGACATCCTGGCGGTGCCGGTCTCGGCCGCCGGCCTGGAGCGGCTCGTCGCGCGGCTCGAGGCGAGCTTCGCCCGCGTCGACGGCCATCCGGTCGACGTCGGCCCCGGCCTCTACGGGCCGAGCCTGTTCTACAGGGGCGCGGGCCGCTTCTCCTGGACGAACGTCTGCAACCACTGGACCGCCGGGCTCGTCAACGCCGCCGGGCTGCCGGTGGCGCCGGTGATCGCGACGCTGCCGGGCGGGCTCATCCTCGACCTCGAATGGCGCTCCGGGGCGACGGCGGTTCCGTGATGCCGGCGGCCGCCGAGGGTGGACCGGCGAACCTGTCGAAACGGTAATGCGCCGGTCACGGGCGGGTGAGGCGCCGGTCTCTAGAACGAACGCATCGCCCGCTGACGCCGGCGGCGCAGACGATTTCTCCTGGAGACCTATCGCATGTCCGTTCCCCAGACCCGCACCTCCGCCCGATACAGCCGCCGGGCCCTGGCCTCGGTCGCGACCGCCGCCCTCATCGCCGGCGGCGCCGTCGGCAGCGGCTACCTGCCCGCCGCCACCCCGGCCTTCGCCCAGGCGCTGCCGCAGACGCCGATCGCCGCGCCGGAGCACCCGCCGGGCTCGTTCGCCAACATCGTCGACAAGGTGAAGCCGGGCGTCGTGTCGGTGAAGGTGAAGCTCGACGACGCCGTCTCCAGCGACGACGAGGAAGGCCCGGGCAACCAGCAGGGCCAGAACCTGCAGAACGTCCCGCCGCAGCTGCGCGAGTTCTTCAAGCGCTTCGGCCAGAACGGCCAGAACGGCGGCCTGCCCGGCATGCAGCCGCAGCGCCAGGGCCCGCGCGGGGCGGTCGGCTCCGGCTTCATCATCTCGGCCGACGGGTACGTCGTCACCAACAATCACGTCGTCGACCACGCCAAGACCGTGCAGGTGACCCTCGACGACGGCCGGACGCTCGACGCCAAGGTGATCGGCAAGGATTCCAAGACCGACATCGCGCTCCTGAAGATCAAGGATTCCGGCAGCTACCCCTACGTCCAGTTCGGCAAGGCGGCCCCGCGGGTCGGCGATTGGGTGGTGGCGATCGGCAACCCGTTCGGCCTCGGCGGCACGGTGACCGCGGGCATAGTCTCGGCCCGCGGCCGTGACATCGGCGCCGGCCCCTACGACGACTTCCTGCAGATCGACGCGCCGATCAACAAGGGCAATTCCGGCGGCCCGACCTTCAACGTCAACGGCGAGGTCGTGGGCGTGAACACCGCCATCGCCTCGCCGTCGGGCGGCAGCGTCGGCCTCGCCTTCGCCATCCCGTCCGAGACCGTGCAGGCGGTGGTCGACCAGCTCAAGACCGACGGCAAGGTCGCCCGCGGCTATCTCGGCGTGCAGGTCCAGCCGGTGACGCAGGACATCGCCGAGGGTCTCGGCATGGCCAAGCCGAAGGGCGCCCTGATCGACCACGCCGAGGACGGGACCCCTGCGGCCAAGGCCGGCCTCAAGTCCGGCGACGTGATCGAGTCGGTCAACGGCAACCCGATCAACGACGCGAAGGAGCTGTCCCGCAAGATCGCCGGCCTGAAGCCCGGCGCGAAGGTCGAGATCGCCTACCTGCGCGGCGGCAAGTCGGACAACGCGACGATCACGCTCGGCGCGCTCCCGACCGACGGGTCGAAGGTGGCCTCGTTGGACACCGGGATGTCCGGCGGCCAGCCGCGGCTCGGCCTCGGCTTGGCGCCGGCCTCCGAGGTCGGCCTGTCCGACAGCGGCGTCGCGGTGGTGCAGGTCGACCCGGACGGGCCGGCGGCCGCCAAGGGCATCGAGCAGGGCGACGTCATCCTCGACGTCGCGGGCAAGAGCGTGACGCGCCCCTCCGACGTCGCCGAGCAGATCCGCACGGCCGAGGCGAGCGGACGCAAGGCGGTGCTGATGCGGGTGAAGAGCAGCAAGGGCGTGACCCGCTTCGTGGCGATCTCGCTCACCAAGAACGACGGCTGATCAGCCCTCGGTAGGTCCTGACGACAGGACGACGCAGGCATCGGCACACCGCCGGTGCCTGCGTCGTCGCCGTTTCCACGTCGTCACGAGAGACATCTCGGCTCGCCCGCCCCGGCGGCGCGCGATATGCTTGGTTCCTCGCCTGCGCACGAGCGCCGGGACCAGCACCGGATTGTCGCGAGATGGCCGATTTCCGGAGCCTCGAGGTCTTCTACTGGGTCGCGACGCTGTCCAGCTTCCGCCGGGCGAGCGAGCAGGTGAACACGACCCAGCCCGCCGTGTCGCAGCGCATCGCCGCGCTGGAGCACGAATACGGCACGCTGTTCGAGCGCCGCAGCCGCGACGTCGCGCTGACGGAGCGCGGGCGGGTGCTGTTCGGGTTCGCCGAGCGGTTCCTGTCGCTCCAGGCGGAGATGGGGGCGGCCCTGGCGGAAACCGACCGCACGATGGGGACGCTGCGGCTCGGCGTCTCCGAAACGATCGTCCACCTCTGGCTGTCGCGGTTCATCGAGCGGATGCGGGCGGCCCTGCCGGGGATCAGCGTCGACATCGCCGTCGACATCTCGCCGAACATGCAGGCGGCGCTCGCCGCCAACGAGATCGACCTCGCCTTCCTCGTCGGGCCGATCACCCTGCCGAGCCTCGCCAACCGGCCGCTCTTCAGCATCCCGGTCGCCTGGATCGCCGCACCGGGGCTGGTGCCGGAGGATGGGGCCCTGAGCCTCGGGGCGCTGATCCGCCATCCCCTGATCACCTACCCCCGGAACACCGGCCCCTACGTCGAGCTGCGCGACCTCGTGCTTCGGGCGAACCTGCTGCCCAGCCAGATCCACACCAGCGCGTCGCTGGCGACGATCGTGAAGATGGGGATCGAGCGGCTGGGGATCTGCGTGATTCCGCCGGCCGTCGTCCGGGACGAGCTGGCGGCCGGGGCGCTGCGGATCCTGCCCGCCGAGCAATCCCTTTCGGACCTGAACTTCACCGCCACCTTCGCCAAGCGCCCCGACGCGCACTTCGTCGCCGACGCCGCGCGCATCGCGCAGGAGGTCGCCGCGGATTGGGCCGCGGGCCGACAAGCGGATCGGGCCGCGGGCCGATAAGGCGAGGTTATCGCGCCTCATTCGCAATGACGATTGGCGCGGAAAGAAGCGCGGTGCGAACCTGCCTATCGAGACGGCACAGGCCCGATCGGGTCGAGGCCCGCGCCCCCGGGGCGTCGAGACCAGGAGGCGTGCGGTGACCCTGCATTTCCACCCTTCCCCCGCCGCCTATGCGGATGCGCGCGCGGCCCGGCGCGCCATCCGAAACGGGGAATGGCGCGGGCACACGTCCGGCCTCGCTCCGGCCCACGTCCAGGGCAACCTGATGATCCTGCCGCAGGCGCTGGCGCAGGACTTCCAGACCTTCTGCCAGCAGAACCCGAAGCCCTGCCCGGTGCTCGGCGTCTCCCGGCCCGGCGCCCGCGACCTCCCCGCGCTCGGCGCCGACCTGGACCTCGCTACCGACGTGCCGGGCTACGTCGTCTACGAGCACGGCGAGAAGGTCGCCGAGGTGGGCGACCTGCCGCCCCTGTGGCGCGACGACTTCGTGACCTTCGTCCTCGGGTGCTCGTTCTCGTTCGAGTCGGCGCTGATCGAAGCCGGCATCCCCCTTCGCCACGTCGCGCAAGGGCGCAACGTCGCGATGTACAAGACGTCGATCCCGACCCAGCCCGCCGGCCCGTTCCACGGACCGCTCGTGGTCTCGATGCGGCCGATGCGGGCGGCCGACGCGATCAAGGCGGTGCAGGTGACGGCGCGGGTGCCCGCCGTGCACGGCGCCCCCGTCCACCTCGGCGATCCGA
Source organism: Methylobacterium sp. WL8 (assembly GCF_008040045.1). Taxonomy (NCBI): domain Bacteria; kingdom Pseudomonadati; phylum Pseudomonadota; class Alphaproteobacteria; order Hyphomicrobiales; family Methylobacteriaceae; genus Methylobacterium; species Methylobacterium sp. WL8. Next base: position 36,364 of record NZ_VRVF01000016.1, read on the forward strand.
GCCTGATCGGCATCGCCGACATCGCCAAGCCAGATTTCGGCGACGCGATCGACATCGCGCCCGACGAGATCCCGGTCTTCTGGGCCTGCGGGGTGACGCCCCAGGCGGTGGCGATGGCCGCGCGCCTGCCGCTTTGCATCACCCACGCCCCCGGCCTGATGCTGATCACCGACCTTTTGAACCGGGACCTGCCGTACCGCTGAGGCCAAACCCGGCTTCGCGGAAGCCGCCGCATGCTTCGGCGAGCCGGCGCGCCGACACGCACCATGAAGACATGACCCGATCCCACCCGAGAACGTGAGCAATGCCATGTGGTTGAAAGACACGAGCCCGCCGGAAAGACGCGTCCTGGCCGCCGCCTTCGCCGGATACGGCATCGATGCCTTCGACTACATGATCTACACCTTCCTCATACCGACGCTGGTGATCGTGTGGGGGCTGACGACGGTCCAGGCCGGCAACATCGCCACCGCCGCGCTCGTCACCTCGGCGGTGGGCGGCTGGGCCGCGGGCATCCTCGCCGACCGGTACGGGCGGGTCGTCGTGCTGCAGGGGACCGTGCTGTGGTTCACCGTTTTCACGGTGCTGTCCGGGTTCACGCATTCCTACGAGCAATTGCTGTTCACCCGCGCCATGCAGGGCTTCGGCTTCGGCGGCGAATGGTCGGTCGGCTCGGTGCTGATCGCCGAGACGATCCAGGCGCGCTACCGCGGCAAGGCGGTCGGCCTCGTCCAGTCGAGCTGGGCGGTGGGCTGGGCCGTCGCGGCCATCGCCTTCTGGGCGGTCTTCGCCCTGGTCGAGCCGGCGTCCGGCTGGCGCATCCTGTTCTGGATCGGGGCGGTGCCCTCGGTGCTGATCTTCTGGATCCGCCGCAACATCGAGGATCCGGAGGTCTACCGGCAGACCCGCTCGGCCATGCACGCGGTCGGCGACCGCGGCAACTTCCTGGAGATCTTCTCCCGAGACCTCATCGGCCGGACGGCGCTCGCGAGCCTCCTCGCCACCGGGATGCAGGGCGGCTACTATGCCGTCACGACCTGGCTGCCGACCTATCTCAAGACCGAGCGCAACCTCTCGGTGCTCAACACCAGTGGCTACCTGCTGATGCTGATCTTCGGCTCCTTCCTCGGCTACCTGACGAGCGCCTACCTCTCCGACCGGATCGGCCGCCGCAAGGGCTTCATCCTGTTCGGGTTCTGCGCCGGCCTGCTCGTGCTCGGCTACACCCTGGCGCCGATCACCGACACGGCGATGCTGTTCCTGGGCTTTCCGCTCGGCTTCTTCCTGTCCGGCGTCTTCTCCGGCATGGGCGCCTACCTCAGCGAGCTGTTCCCGAGCCGCGTCAGGGGGTCGGCGCAGGGGTTCTGCTACAATTTCGGCCGGGCGACCGGGGCGGCCTGCCCGGCGCTGGTCGCGCATCTGTCCGGATCGCTGACGCTGGGCATCGCCATCGGGGTCGTGGCGGCCAGCGCCTATTGCCTCGTGATCCTGGCGGCCCTCCTGCTCCCCGAGACCGCCGGCCGCGAGCTCGACGCAGACGGGGCGATCCCGGCCGTGACAATGCCGGCGGCGGCGTGACCAGCGACGGGACGGGAGCAGCGGACATGGCGAGCGTCGACCTGAACTCCGACCTCGGCGAGGGCTTCGGCGCCTACGCCTGCGGTGACGACGCGGCGATGCTCGGCATCGTCACCTCGGCCAACGTCGCCTGCGGGATGCATGCGGGCGACCCCGAGATCATGGCCGAAACCTTCGCGCGCGCGAAAGCGAACGGCGTCGCGGTGGGAGCCCATCCGGGCTTCCCCGACCTCTGGGGCTTCGGGCGGCGGCGGATGCCGTTCACCCCGCCCGAGATCGAGCGCCTCGTCGCCTACCAGGTCGGGGCCGCGCAGGCGCTCGCGACTTACGCCGGCCACCGCGTCACCTACGTGAAGGCGCACGGGGCGCTCGCCAACCTCGCCGCCGCCGAGCGCGCGGTCGCCGACGCCATCGCCCGGGCGGTGCGGGCCGTCGACCGCGACCTCGCGCTGCTCGCCATCGCGCTCACCGCGCAGGTGCCGGCCGGCGAGGCGGCGGGCCTCCAGATCCACCAGGAGATCTTCGCCGACCGCGGCTACACCGAGGACGGGCAGCTCATCGCCCGCGGCCAACCCGGCGCAATGATCGAGAGCGCGGAGGAGGCGGCGAGCCGCGTCCTCGCGATGGTGGAATCCGGCGCGATCGTGACGGCGCAGGGCTCCCGCCTGCCGACGCCGATCCGCTCGGTCTGCGTCCACGGCGATTCCGCCCACGCGGTCGCCACCGCCCGCGCCGTGCGGGAAAAGCTCGAAGGCGCCGGCATCCGCCTCGCCTCGTTCCGGGCCTGAGGCGGTGGAGCAGACCCTACGCCTGCTCGATGCCGGGGAGGCGGCCCTCGTCGCCGAGTTCGGAAGCACCGTCGACCCGGCGATCAACGACCGGGTCCTGGCGCTCGACGCGGCGTTGCGCGCCGACCCGCCCGAGGGCGTCCGCGAGACCGTGCCGACCTACCGCTCGCTGATGATCCACTACGACCCGCTGGTGCTGAGCCGCGAGGCACTGGCTGGGCGCGTCATGGCGCTCGCCGACGGCGCGAACGCGAGCCGGGCAGCGCCGACCCTGTGGACGCTGCCCTGCTGCTACGCCGAGACCAGCGACGGCGAACCCTGCGGCGAGGACGTCGCCGCCATCGCCGAACTCGCCGGCCTCTCGCCGGAGCGGGTGGCCGAGCTTCATGCAGGCGCCACCTACCGGGTCTACATGTACGGGTTCGCGCCGGGCTTCGCCTATCTCGGCGGCCTGCCGAAGGCGCTCGCGGTGCCGCGCCGAGCCAAGCCCCGGCCGCCGCATCCGGCCAACGCCCTGCTGGTCGGCGGCGGCCTGGCCGCGGTCGGGACCGTGCCGATGCCGACCGGCTGGTACGTGATCGCGCGGACGCCCGCCCGCCTCTACGCGCCGGAGCGCGACGAGACCTTCCCGGTCGCGGCCGGCGACCGCATCCGCTTCGAGCCGGTCGACGCCGCGACCTATGCCGCCCTGGAACGACGCGCCGCCGCGGGCGAGGTCGTGGCCCGGCGCGAGGCCTTCGCCGAGGAGGCCACGCCGTGAGCCCGCACCTCGCGATCCTCGCCGCCGGCCCGAGCGTCACGCTCCAGGATGCCGGCCGCCACGGATACCTGCGCTACGGCATCACCGCCGCCGGGCCGATGGACCCGCTCGCCTTCGCCACCGCCAACCGCGCCGCCGGCAACCCGGAAGGCGCGACCGCGATCGAGGTCTCGGCCGGCGGCATCACCGTCGCGGCGGAGGGCGGCCCGCTCGGTCTCGTCCTGGCGAGCACGGGCTTTCGCGTCGCCCTCGACGGCCAGGCGCTGCCGGCGTCCGTCGCGCTGACCTTGGAGCCGGGCCGGACGCTCGCCGTGCGGGCGGGCACGGCCGGCGCCTGGTGCTACCTCGCCTTATGCGGCCGGGTCGCCGTCGCGCCGACGCTCGGCTCCACCGCGACGCACACCCGGTCCGGCCTCGGCGGGCTCGACGGGCGCGCGCTCGCGGCCGGCGACAGGCTCGCCGTCGAGGAGGCCCGCGCCGGCGCCGGCGATCCGCAGACCCTGGTCGCGCCCTGGCTCGACCGGCCGGCGGAGGTGATCCGCGTGGTGCTCGGACCGCAGGACGACGCCTTCGCGCCGGACCAGATCGCAGCCTTCCTCGCCGGCCCGTGGACGGTCGGCGGGCGCGGCGACCGCATGGCCTGCTTCCTCGACGGCCCGCGCCTGACCCATGCGCGCGGCCACGACATCGTCTCGGACGGCATCTCCATGGGCGCGATCCAGGTACCGGGCGAGGGCCTGCCGATCGTGCTGATGGCCGACCGCCAGTCGACCGGCGGCTACCCGAAGATCGCGACCGTGATCGGCCCCGACCTCGGGCGGCTGGCGCAGGCCCAGGCCGGCGCGCGGCTGCGCTTCTCCGCCGTCTCGGTCGCCGAGGCCGTCGCCGCCCGCCGGGCGGAGGCCGCCTGCCTCGTCCCCGACATCCGGACGGAGCCGGTGATCCGCACCGCGTTCCCGTCCGAGCTGCTGCTCGGCCTCAATCTCGTGGGCGGCGTGATCGACGCGAAGGGGTGATGGTGCGACGCCAGCCGCGCAAGCGGTTGGACGAAGACTTGCTTGGGCACGGCGACATGGATCTCGACACGATCACCTCCGTCCTGACGCCGCGGGAGCCCGGTGCACTGCCGGGCTGGCGCTTGGGCGACGCATGGCTCGCCGGCGGCACCTGGCTGTTCTCTGAGCCGCAGCCGCATCTAGCCCGGCTGATCGACCTCACCGGCCTGGCGCTGCCGCCGAGCGCGGCGACCGAGGCCGCTTTGAGCCTGTCGGCCACCTGCACCATCGCCGCCCTCGACCGCATCGAGTTGCCGCGGGCCTGGATCGCCGCGCCGCTGGTCGGGCAGTGCTGCCGGGCGCTGCTCGGCTCGTTCAAGATCTGGAACCGGGCCACGGTCGGCGGCAACCTCTGCCTCGCCTTGCCTGCCGGGCCGATCATCGCACTCGGCGTGGCGCTGGACGGCGTCTGCACCATCCGCACCGGCGCGGGCGGCGAGCGCCGCATGGCGGTGGCCGACTTCGTGCTCGGGCCGCAGACGACCGCGCTCGCCCCGGACGAAGTCCTGCTGCGCCTCGACATGCCGGCGGCGGCCCTACGGCGGCGCACGGCCTTCCGCCGGATCTCGCTCAGCCCGAACGGCCGCTCCGGCGCCCTCCTGATCGGGACGCGGGACGCCGACGGCACGTTCGCCCTCACCGTCACGGCCGCCACCCGCCGCCCGGTGCGCCTCGCCTTCCCGAGATCGCCGGGCGCGGACGACCTCGCCGACGCCATCGCCGCGGGAATCGACGACGCGCTCTGGTACGACGACGTGCACGGCGCGCCGGACTGGCGGCACCACGTCACCGGCCTGCTCGCCGAGGAGATCCGAGCCGAACTCGGGGACGCCGCATGAGGATCGTCGTCAACGGCCACGCCGAGGAGGTCGCCCCGCGCCCCGGCCAGTGCCTGCGCACCCTGCTGCGCGAGCGCGGCTGGTTCGGCGTCAAGAAGGGGTGCGACGCCGGCGATTGCGGCGCCTGCACGGTCCACCTCGACGGCGAGCCGATCCACAGCTGCCTCCTGCCGGCGTTCCGGGCCGGAGGGCGCGAGGTCACCACCATCGAGGGCCTGTCCGGCCCGTGCCGGCCGGGGCAGGGGGCAGCGGATCGGGCGCCCGACGCCCTGCACCCGATGCAGGCGGCCTTCGTCGCGGCGCAGGGCTTCCAGTGCGGGTTCTGCACGCCGGGCATGATCATGACGGCGGCGGCCCTCGACCAGGGCCAGAAGCGCGACCTCGGCACGGCGCTGAAGGGCAACCTCTGCCGCTGCACCGGCTACCGCGCCATCCGCGACGCCATCGCCGGCATCGCCGCCGCCGAGGCGGCGAGCTTGCGCGACCCGATCGGCCGCAGCGTGCCCGCGCCCGCCGCGCCTGACGTGGTCTCGGGGCGCGCCGCCTACACCTTCGACCTGGCGATACCGGGCCTGCTGCACATGAAGGTGCTGCGCTCCGAGCACCCGCACGCGCGGATCGTCGCGATCGACCGCGAGGCCGCCCTGGCGCTACCGGGAATCGTCGCGATCTTCACCCATGCGGACGTGCCGGAGGCGCGCTTCTCCACCGGCCGCCACGAGAACCCGGCCGACGACGCGCCCGACACCCGCGTGCTCGACGACGTGGTGCGCTTCGTCGGCCAGCGCGTCGCCGCGGTGGTCGCCGAGACCGAAGCCGCGGCCGAGGCCGGCGTGCGGGCGCTCAAGGTCGACTATGCGCCGTTGCCGGCGGTGTTCGACCCGGATGAGGCGATGCGGCCCGACGCGCCGCGCGTCCACGCCGCCGTCCCGGCGGGCGCGGACGCGCCGCCGCTAGAAGCCCGCGCGAACCTCGCGGCCGAGGCGCACGGCCTCGTCGGCGATGTCGAGGCCGGGTTCGCCGAGGCGGATCGCGTCTACGAGGGCACCTACCGCTCGCAGCGGGTGCAGCACGCCCACCTCGAGACCCACGGCGCGATCGGCTGGCGCGATCCCGACGGCCGCCTCGTGATCCGCTCCTCGACGCAGGTGCCGTTCCTGACCCGCGACGCGCTCTGCACCCTGTTCGGCCTCGACCGGTCGCAGGTGCGGGTGGTGGCGGGCCGGGTCGGCGGCGGATTCGGCGGCAAGCAGGAGATGCTCACCGAGGACCTGGTCGCGCTGGCGGTGCTCCGCACCGGGCGCCCAGTGAAGTGGGAGTTCACCCGCCAGGAACAGTTCGTCGCCACCACCACCCGCCACCCGATGCGCGTCCGGGTGAAGCTCGGCGCGAAGGCCGACGGTACGCTGACCGCGATCCAGCTCGACGTGGTCTCGAACACCGGCGCCTACGGCAACCATGCCGGCGGCGTGCTCCACCACGGCACCAACGAGGTGATCGGTGCCTACCGCTGCCCGAACAAGCGCGTCGACGGCTACGCCGTCTACACCCACACCCTGCCGGCCGGGGCCTTCCGCGGCTACGGCCTCAGCCAGACGATCTTCGCCGTCGAATCGGCGCTGGACGAGCTCGCCCGCGACCTCGGCCTCGACCCCTACGCGATGCGCCGCCGCAACGCGGTGCGGCCCGGCGATCCCATGGTCTCGACGAGCCTCGAACCGCACGACGTCGAATACGGCAGCTACGGCCTCGACCAGTGCCTCGACCTCGCCGAGCGGGCGATGGCAGCGCCTTTCGGCGACCCGGCCCCGGAGGGCTGGCGCGTCGGCGAGGGCATGGCGATGGCGATGATCGACACGATCCCGCCGCGCGGGCATTTTTCGGACGCGCGGATCGGGCTAGGCGGGGACGCAAGCGATCGCGGGTCCCCTCTCCCAGGGGGAGAGGGACGGGGTGAGGGGCGTGACCTCTCCGGCATGGTCTCATCCCTCACCCCAACCCTCTCCCGCACGGGAGAGGGGGTCCGTCGCGGTGATGGCGCCCCTTCCGGCGGCGCCATCTACGACCTCTCCGTCGGCACCGCCGAGTTCGGCAACGGCACCACCACCGTGCATGCGCAGATCGCAGCCGCGGCGCTCGGCACCACGCCGGACCGCATCCGCATCCGCGCCTCCGACACCGACGCGGTCGGCCACGATACGGGCGCCTACGGCAGCACCGGCATCGTCGTGGCGGGGCGCGCGACGCTGAACGCCGCGGAGGCGCTGGCCCGCGCGATCCTGACCCGGGCCGCGGCGAAGGCGGGCGTCGCGCCCGCCGACTGCCGTTTGGAGGCCGACCACGTGGCCGTTCCGGGCGGTCGCGTCGCGTTGGCCGACCTGATCGCGGAAGGTCCGCTCGAAGCGGAGGGGCGGGCCGACGGCTCGCCGCGCTCGGTCGCCTTCAACGTCCAGGCGTTCCGGGTAGCGGTGCATCCGGGCACCGGCGAGGTCCGCATCCTGCGCAGCGTCCACGCGGCCGACGCGGGGCGGGTGATCAACCCGATGCAGTGCCGCGGGCAGGTCGAGGGCGGCGTCGCGCAGGCGCTCGGCGCGGCGCTCTACGAGGACTTGCGCCTCGACGCGGAAGGCCGCGTGACCACGCAGACCTTCCGCAACTACCACATCCCCGCCTGCGCCGACGTGCCGGCGACGGAGGTGCTGTTCGCCGACACCCACGACAGCGTCGGCCCGCTCGGCGCGAAATCGATGAGCGAGAGCCCGTTCAACCCGGTCGCCCCGGCGCTCGCCAACGCGATCCGCGACGCCACCGGCGCGCGGCTGACCGAGACCCCGTTCGCACCGGACCGGATCTTTCGGAGCGTCGGCACGCGTTGAGCCTCAGGCCGGCGCGACGCTCCGGTCGAGGACGCGGCCCTGGCCCGGCTCGGACAGCACCCGGCCATCCTCGGCGATCACCCGCCCGCGGGCGATCGTCATCACCGGCCAGCCGGTGACCTGGAACCCTTCCCAGGGCGTGTAGTCGGCGCCGTGATGGAGGGCGGCCTGGCGGATCGTCTCGCGGCGGTTCGGGTCCCACAGGGTCAGGTCGGCGTCGAAGCCGGGGCCGATCGAGCCTTTGCGCGGATACAGGCCGTAGAGCTTGGCGTGGTTCGTGGCGGTGAGCGCGGCGAACTGGTTCAGTGTGATCCGCCCCTTCGACACGCCCTCCGAGAACAGCACCGGCAACCGGGTCTCGATGCCGGGGATGCCGTTCGGGATCCAGCGGAAGGAGGTTTTTCCGCGCGGGTTCAACTTGCCGGCGGGGTCGTCGTAGCGGAACGGGCAATGGTCGGAGGAGACCACGTCGAACACCCCGCGCTGCAGGCCGGACCAGATCGCCGCTTGGCTCGCGGCGTCCCGCGGGGGCGGCGAGCAGACGTACTTCGCGCCCGACATCGGGTCGTCGCCGATCCCCTTCATGTCGTCGGCCGTGAGCGTCAGGTATTGCGGGCAGGTCTCGGCGTGGATCTTGAGGCCGCGCCCCTGCGCCCACGCGATCTGCTCCATCGCCTGCTCGCCCGAGACGTGGACGATGACGATGTCGAGATCGACGAGCTCGGCGTGGCTGATCGCCCGGTGCGCCGCCTCGCGCTCGACCAGTTGCGGCCGCGACAGCGCATGACCGAACGGCCGGGTCTCGCCGGCCTTCTCCAGGCGTTCGCTGAGGTAGCGGATCGCGTCGTAGCCCTCGGCGTGGACCATCACGCGGGCGCCCTCGCGCCGGGCCACGTCGAACACGTCGAGGATCTGGCGGTCGTTCAGGACGAGGTCGTCGTAGGTCATGAACACCTTGAACGAGGTGTAGCCGGCGGCGATCAGCGCCGGCAGCTCCTGGCCGAGCACCGCCTCGGTCGGGTCCGAGACGATCAGGTGGATCGCCACGTCGACGTGGCACTGCCCCTCGGCCAGCGCGCGATAGGCCTCGGCCGCCTCGCGCAGGGACACGCCCCGCGGCTGCAACGCGAACGGCATCACGCAGGTGTTGCCGCCGGCCGCGGCGGCGCGGGTCGCCGAGGCGAAGTCGTCGGCCATGACGATGCCGGGGCCGGAGGGCTGCGCGATGTGGACGTGGCTGTCGATGCCGCCCGGCAGCACCAAGAGGCCGGACGCGTCGACGGTGCGGGCGGCGTCCGCCACCCGCTCGGCGACAGTGACGATGCGGCCGTCGCGGATGCCGATCTCGGCGCGGAGCGTGTCGGCGGCGGTGACGACGGTGCCGCCGCGGATCGCGAGGTCGAATTCAGGCATTGTCCTTCGTAGCCTCGTCCGTGGACCCTGATGAGGCGGGCCGGTCCGCAAGGCCCTGGCACGATGCGTGCCCCGGTAGCCCGCATCCGCCGAAGACCGATCCGGGAGCCCCGATGTCCCAAAGCCCGCTGAACCGCTTCTCCGTCGCGCCGCTGGCGACGATGACGCGCCGCCTGGCCGACGTGGCGTCGGGCCGGGCCGAGCCCGATCTGGTGATCGCAGGCGCGCGGGTACTCTCGACCTATTCCGACCGCATCCTGCCCGAGCGCGAGATCTGGGTCGCGGGCGGCCGCATCGCGGCGGTGAAGCCCGCCGGCAGCCATCGCGGCGGCGCAGCGCGGTTCGATGCGGGCGGCGGCCTGATCGCGCCGGGCCTCGTCGACCCGCACCTGCACATCGAGAGCAGCATGGTCACCGCCTGCGCCTACGCGGAGGCCGCGTTGCTCAACGGCACGACGACGATCGTCTGCGACAGCCACGAGATCGGCAACGTGCTTGATGCCGACGGCGTCGCCTGGATGCTGGAGGATGCCCGCGAGGCCCCGCTCAACATCTACCTCACGGTGCCGAGCACGGTGCCGGCGACGAGGCCGGAGCTGGAGACCGCGGGCGGCGACCTCACCGCCGAGAAGATCGCCGCCCTGTTCGACGCCTGGCCCGAGGCCGTGGGCTTGGGCGAGAAGATGGACTTCGTCGCGGTGGCGGAGGGCGACCCGCGCGCGCACGCGATCATCGCAGCATCGCTCTCGCGCGGGCGCCCGGTCTCGGGCCACATCTACGGCCGGGACTTCGTCGCGGCCTACGCCGCGTCCGGCGTCACCGACACCCACGAGGCGATCGACCGCGACATCGCCGACGACCTGCTCGACGCCGGCGTCTGGATTTTCCTGCGCGGCGGGCCGCCCACCACCCCGTGGCACTCGCTGCCGAAGGCGATCGGTACGGTCATCGACTACGGTGCCGCAGGCAAGCGGGTCTGCTGCTGCACCGACGACCGCGACGCGGAAGACCTCCTCGCCTACGGGCTCGACTGGGTGGTGCGGGAGGCGGTGCGGATGGGCATCCCGAAGCCCGCGGCCTGGTCGATGGGCTCGCTGCACCCCGCGACCCGCTACGGCCTCGACGGCGAGATCGGAGGCCTCGGCGGCGGCCGCCGGGCCGACCTCGTTCTGCTGGACGACGACCTCGTGCCGCGATCGACCTGGTACGGCGGCGAGCTGGTGGTCGAGAACCGCACGGTCACACCCCGCCTCGACGCGGTCCTGTCGCGTCCTTACCGCTATCCGGCCCGGGCCTACGCCACCGTCCATCTGCCCGACCCGGTGCCGGCGCTGGTCCCGGCGCTGCCTTCGGCGCCCTGCACCGTCAACGCGATCCGCACGACCCTGCCGGGCATCGAGCTCATGCACGAGCGCGTGGCCCTGAACCCCGCTGGGGACTGGGCGGCGACGCTCGCGGGACACGACCTGTGCCACGTCGCCGTGGTGGAGCGGCACGGACTCGGCGGCCACGCGGCGCACGGGCTGCTGCGGGCCTTCGGGCTGAAGCGGGGCGCGGTGGCGAGCAGCGTCGGCCACGATTCGCACAACCTGATTGTCGCCGGGCTGAACGAGACCGACATGCGCGTCGCGGTCGAGGCCGTCGCGGTGCATCAGGGCGGGGTCTGCGTCGTCGAGGACGGCGCGGTCGTCGCGATGGTGCCGCTGCCGGTGGCCGGCCTTCTCTCCGACAAGCGCGTCGGCGCCGTCGCCGAGGAGGTCCGTGCCCTCAAGGTCGCCTGGGAGCGGGCCGGCTGCACCATCCCCTATATGGGCTTCAACCTGATTCCGCTCTCGGTGATCCCTCAGATCCGCATCACCGACAAGGGGTTGGTGCTGGTGCCGGAGATGCGTCAGGTGCCGCTGTTCGAGCCGGCCTGAGTGGGCGTCGAGCCCACGCCCTTCGCCGGCACGCCGTTTTCCCGGACGCCTGGAGCGTCAGCGGAAGGCGATCCGGGAACCAGCAGGAGGAAGGGCCGCGCCAGCGGCTCGATACGAACGGCGCAAGGCTGACGAACGGCGCAAGGGTTTCCGACGCTTCGCGACCCTTGTCCGCTGGGTCCCGGATCGGGTTCCGCTGACGCTTCACCCGTCCGGGAAAACGGGTGCGGCCGTCATCGAAGATCGGACATCGCGGTGACCCGCACTCGACCCAGGAAGGCGAGCAGCGTCCGGTTGAACGCTTCGGCGCGCGTGACGCTGTGGGCGTGGCCGCCCTCCGGCACGAGGTCGAGGCGGGCGTTGGCGAGGCCGGCGGCGAGGCGTTCGGAGGCGGTGTAGGGCACCAGCACGTCGTCGCGGGCCGCCATCACCAGGGTCTCGTGCGGGATCGCGCCGAGCCGGCCTTCGAGCGTGAAGCGCTCCAGCGCGGCGATCCGCGCGAGCACCGTCTCGGGGCCGGGGAAATGCGCCAGCGCATGCGCCTCGTCCGACGCGACCCGCGCGGCGTTCTCGGAGAGCCACGGGGCCGGATAGAGGAAGATCGCCTGCGCCCGGACGAAGGCCTCCGGGCCGGCCTGGTTCAGGAGCGCCTTGCGGGCGGAAAAGCACCGCAGCGTCGCGGAATCGATCGCGTCCCAGCCGTTGACGACGACGACGCGCCCGACGCGGGTGGGGTGGGTCAGCGCCAGCTGCAGGGCGATCAGCCCGCCGAGCGCGTGCCCGACCACGTCCGCGGTCTCGGTGCCGGTGGCGTCGAGGACGGCCAGCGCGTCATCGGCCATCGCCGCGATGTCGTGGCCGGGCTCGAGCGCGCCCTTCGAGCGGCCGGTGCCGCGGTGGTCGTAGGTCAGGACCCGGAAGTGCGGGACCAAAGCGGGCATCTGCGGCGCGAAGTAGCCCGCCATCCCGCCGAGCCCCGGGGAGAGCAGGACGGTGCGCGCGCCGGAGCCCGCGACATCGTGGTGGACCGGCATCAGACCGAGGTGTCGACGGCGAGCGCGCCGACCGGGTGGCCGACATGCGCCACCGAGGCGATCTCCACCAGGGCGTCCGGCTTCACCAGCCCGCACTGGATGCAGTAGCGCGCCGGCTTCTCGCCGGGGAAGTACTCGGCGTAGACCGCGTTGATCGCGGCGTAGTCGGCCCAGTCCTTGAGGAAGACGTGGTTGAAGGTCACGTCGTCCAAGGTGCCGCCGGCGGCCGTCACGACGCCCTTGATGGTCTCCAGCACGTGGCGCGTCTGGGCGGCGGCGTCGCCCACGTGGACGACGTTGGCGTCGGCGTCGAGCGGCAGGGTGCCGGAGACGTAGAGTACGCCGTCCGCGAGCGTTCCGGGGACGTAGGGCGCCAGCGGCTTGCCGGTGCCGGGCGGGATCACGATGGTCTTGGGCATTTTTTTGGGACTCTGTGCTCGGGTCTATTCGGCGGCAATGGCGTCCCTGGCCGACAGGGCGGTCTCGAAGGCGGCCACGTCAGAGACCCAGCCGAAGAAGGTCTCGATGTTGAGGAGCGCGCCCTCCTGCAGGCTCGGCGGGCCGGCCTGGTGGGTGGCGTCGGCGAGCACGATGCCGAAATATTCGAGGAAGAACCCGTCGCGCAGGGTCGATTCCACGCAGACGTTGGTGGCGATGCCGGTGAAGACCAGCGTGCGGATGCCCCGCGCCCGCAGGGTGCTGTCGAGCGCGGTGTTGTAGAAGCCGCTGTAGCGGGGCTTGCCCATGACGATGTCGCCGGGCTGCGGCTTGAGCGCGTCGACCAGATCGTAATCCCAGGTGCCGCGGGTGAGCAGCCGGCTGTTCAGCCCCGGCTGCCGCCGCATCGTCTTCAGCGCGTTGGACTTGTGCCAGTTCGGCGAGCCCGGCCCCCCGGCCTCGACGTAGTCCGCGTCCCATCCGTTCTGGAACCACAGCACGACGATGCCGGCCGCCCGCGCGGCGGCGACCGCGGCGGCGATGCGGCCGATCACCGGACCGGTCTGCGAGACGTCGAAGCCGGCCAGATCCAGGTAGCCGCCCTTGGTCGCGTAGGCGTTCTGCATGTCCACGACGATGAGCGCGGTCGCCTCGGGCGCGAAGGCGATCGGCTCGGGGCGCGCCGGCAGCGTCACGCCGCCGAAGCGGCCGGCCGGGTCGCGATATCCGGCAGGCGCCTCCATCACGCGACCTCGGACAGGGGCGCCGCCGAAGCGACGTGCCGGCGGGTCCGCATCAGCGGCTGGATCTTCTGCCCGAAATCGTCGAGCCCTTTCAGGAAGTCGTCGAACACCAGCAGCACCCCGCCGGTGCCGGGCACGGTCATCACGTCGTCGAGCATCCGCGCCACGCTCTCGAACGAGCCGACGAGGGTGCCCATGTTGATGTTCACCGCCGAGGTCGGGTCGGCCATCTGGCGCACGTTGGTGTCGGCGCCCGACTTGGTGTCGGCCGCGCCCTGCACGCCGAGCCAGGCGATGGCCTCCTGGTCCGCCCCCGCCTTGTAGTGCTCCCACTTGGCGTGGGCGGCGGCGTCGGTCTCGTCCGAGATCACCATGAACAGAACGTAGGAGGACACGTCGCGACCGGTCTTCGCCTTGGCGGCCTCAAGGCGCGCGACGGTCGGCGCGAAGGCGGTGGGGGTGTTCACACCCTTGCCGAAGCAGAAGTTGTAGTCGGCGTAGGTGGCGGTGAAGGCCATGCCGGCCTCGCTCTGGCCGGCGCAGATCAGCTTCATCGGCGCCTGCGGTCGCGGGCTCAGGCGGCAATCGTCCATCTGGAAGTACGTGCCCTTGAGGTCGCTGCGCCCTGTCTCCCAGAGCTCGCGCAGGATTTGCGCGTATTCGGAGAGGTACCGGTACCGGTCGGCGAAGAACGCGTCGCCGGGCCAGAGGCCCATCTGCGAATATTCCGGCTTCTGCCAGCCGGTGATCAGGTTGAGGCCGAAGCGCCCGCCGGAGATCGAGTCGATGGTGGCGGCCATCCGCGCGGTGATCGCGGGCGGGAAGCACAGGGTCGGCGCCGTGGCGTAGAGCTTGATCTTGGAGGTGACGGCGGCGAGCCCGGCCATCAGCGTGAACGATTCGAGGTTGTGGTCCCAGAACTCGGTCTTGCCGCCGAAGCCGCGCAGCTTGATCATCGACAGGGCGAAGTCGAGCCCGTAGCCCTCGGCCTTCAGCGTGACCGCCTTGTTGAGGGCGAAGCTCGGCTTGTATTGCGGCGCGTTCTCCGAGATCAGCCAGCCGTTGTTGCCGATCGGGATGAAGACCCCGACGTTCATCGCCGCGGCGGGTTCGTTCATCGGCCACCTCTCCGAACGCGAGCCGCGCCGCCCGCGGCGGGCCGGAAGACGGGAACGGTAGCGGCTCGAATCGGCCCGTCAAACCGCCGACGGGCCTCTGCACAAAATCTCCGCGGGTTGCCCAGGCGATGCGCGCGATCCGCCCAGCCGGGAAGCGAAATCGCAGCGGATCGGGCCGGCGAAACGCGGTCTTCGATCTGGTAGACCGGGCTCCGGATCTCTTCCGCGAGGGACGACGCGATGCGCGAGACGCTTGCCCCGAACGCCAGCCCGCCGCGCGAGGCCGCCGGCTCCCGCGCCGCCTACCCGCGCCACGTGCCGATCACCACGCGCTGGGCCGACAACGACGTCTACGGGCACGTCAACAACGTGGTCTACTACGCCTTCTTCGACACGGCGGTGAACGGCCTGCTGGTCGAGGCCGGCGCCCTCGACATCGCACGATCCCCGGTGATCGGCCTCGTGGTCGAGACCGGCTGCCGCTACCACGCGCCGCTCGCCTTCCCCGATCGCGTGACCGCAGGGGTGCGCGTGGCGCGGATCGGAAGGTCGAGCGTGCGCTACGAGATCGGCCTGTTCCGCGGCGACGCGGATGCGGCGTCGGCGGAAGGCTTCTTCGTCCACGTCTACGTCGACCGCGCCACCCGCCGCCCGGTGCCGCTGCCGGAGCCGTTGCGCAGCGTCCTCGAAGGCTGGACGCGGCCCGCTTCGCCGTGACACCTCCGCCGTGACACCTCCGCCCCCCCTTGCTATGGCGCGGAGATGAGGCGCCGCCGGCCCGTCCGGCCGTCGGCGCGAGCGGGTTGACCACGATCATGAACATCTTCGCCCTGTTCGAGGCGCGCGTGCGTGAGGCCGTCGAGGCGCTGGTCCGCGGCGGGACGCTTCCCGAGGGCCTCGACCTTGCCCGGGTCGTGGTCGAGCCGCCGCGCGACGCGAGCCACGGCGACCTCGCGACGAACGCCGCCCTGGTGCTCGCCAAGGAGGCCAAGACCAACCCGAAGGCGCTCGGCGAGGCGCTGGCCGCCGAGCTGCGCCAGGACCCGCGCGTGGTCGAGGCCGCGGTCGCCGGCCCCGGCTTCATCAACCTGCGGCTGGCGCCGGCCGTCTTCCACGACGTGCTGCGCGGCGTGCTGGCCGATCCCGCCGGCTACGGGCGCGGGCACATGGCCGGCGGGCCGGTCAACATCGAGTACGTCTCGGCCAACCCCACCGGCCCGATGCATGTCGGGCACGGGCGCGGGGCGGTGTTCGGCGACGCGCTGGCGAACCTCCTGGTCGCCGCCGGCCGGCAGGTGACGCGCGAGTACTACATCAACGACGCGGGCGCGCAGGTCGACGTGCTTGCCCGCTCCGCCTACCTGCGCTACCGCGAGGCGCTGGGCGAAACGGTCGGCGCGATCCCCGAGGGTCTCTATCCCGGCGACTACCTCGTGCCGGTCGGGCAGGCGCTGGCCGAGACCCACGGCCGCGCGCTGCTCGAAAAGCCGGACTCCGAATGGCTGCCGGTGGTGCGCGAGACCGCCATCGCCGAGATGATGGAGATGATCCGCGGGGACCTCGCCGCGATCGGCATCCACCACGACGTGTTCTTCTCCGAGCGCACCCTGCAGGGGGAGGGCGGCGGCGCCGTCGCAACGCTGCTCGCGGAGCTGCGCGAGAAGGGGCTCGTCTACGAGGGCCGCCTGCCGCCGCCCAAGGGCCAGGTGCCAGAGGATTGGGAGGACCGCGAGCAGACCCTGTTCCGCACGAAGGACTTCGGCGACGACACCGACCGGCCGCTGCTGAAGTCGGACGGCTCCTACACCTACTTCGCCTCCGACATCGCCTACCACCAGGCCAAGTACCTCGCCGGCGCCACCGAGCTGATCGACGTGCTCGGCGCCGACCACGGCGGCTACGTCAAGCGCATGCAGGCGGCGGTGAAGGCCGTCACCGACGGCAAGGCGAGCCTCGACGTGAAGCTGTGCCAGCTGGTGCGGCTGTTGCGCGCGGGCGAGCCGGTGAAGATGAGCAAGCGCTCGGGCGAGTTCGTGACGCTCCGCGAGGTCATCGACGAGGTCGGCCGCGACGCGATCCGCTTCATGATGCTCTACCGCAAGAACGACGCGACCCTCGACTTCGACCTCGCCAAGGTGGTCGAGCAGTCCAAGGACAACCCGGTCTTCTACGTCCAGTACGCCCACGCCCGCATCCGCTCGGTGCAGCGGCAGGCGCGCGAGGCGTTTTCGGACTTCGACCCCGGGGACGCTGCCGGGCTTGCGGACGCGGACTTCGCGCTGCTGTCGGATGCGGGCGAGGCCGAGATGCTGCGGCTGATCGCGCAGTACCCGCGGGTGCTGGAGGCGGCCGCCGCAGCGCACGAGCCGCACCGGATCGCCTTCCATCTCTACGAGACGGCGAGTAGCCTTCATAGTTTCTGGAACAAGGGCAAAGACTTGCCGCAATTACGGTTTGTTAATCCAACCGACCGAAAGTCAACTCGGGCGAGGCTAGCGCTGATCGAGGCGCTGCGAGGCGTCTTGGCATCCGGTCTCGCCGTCCTCGGCGTGAGCGCTCCGGACGCGATGCGGTGAGTGCGCCCCCGTAAAAGTCGGCGTAGGATGAGGATGCTGCCATGACGAACGCTTCGCGCGCGCCTGTCGACTTCGACGCCTTCGCGCGCGATCTGCAGCAGCCCTCGCCGGCCCCGCGCGGGGCCGAGCCGGCCGCGCAGAAGCCCGACCCGCTGGCGGAACTCGCCCGCATCGTCGGGCAGGACGACCCCTTCCGCGCGCTGCTCGCCGCCCGCGACGACCGGCGCGAGCCGGCGGCGCAGACGCAGGGCGCCGCCCAACGCGGCCGCCAGGAGCCGAGCTTCGCGCCCGCGGCCGCCGCCTACGCCGAGCCGCAGCGCAACGCCCCGGCCGACGCCTTCGACCAGTACCTCGCCTCCGTCGATCACGGGTCCGAGCAGCAGGCGCGCTACGCCGAAGCCGAGGCCTACCAGAACGAGGCGGGCGACGCCGAGGCCTACGACCAGCGCAGCCTCAAGCGGGTGAAGCCGCGCAACCGCCTGGTCAAGGTCGGCGCGGGCGTCGCCGTCGTCCTCGTCGCCGTCACCGGCGCGGTGACCTACAAGACCCTGCGGCACGGCGGCGGCGGCGGCGGCGGCGGCGTCCCGGTGGTCCAGGCCGACACCTCGCCGGTGAAGGTCGCGCCGAAGGTCGCCGACGGCGTCGAGATCCCGGACCAGAACCGCCAGATCTACGAGCCCAAGGCCAAGGACAGCCAGATCCGCATCGTCAACCGCGAGGAGCAGCCCCTCGACGTGGCCCAGGCCGCCCGCGCGGCGCAGGGTCAGGAGCGCTCGGCACAGGATCGCGGCGAGACCGCCAACGTCACCCCGGGCTCGGCCTCGTTCGACGCGTTCGGCCAGCCCCGCAAGGTCCGCACCGTCGTGGTGCGGCCGGACACGCCGCCCCCGGCGGCCCAGCGCGAGGCGCAAGCCGAGGCGGCCCCGGTCTCGCCGGTCCCGACCATGACGCTGCCGGGCGACGACGCGCCGGCCGCCCGCGCCAAGCCCGGCCGGATGGCGGCGGGGGCGACGCCGCAGATGCCGACCCAGACCGTGACCCAGCAGCCGCCGCCCGCCGCCGTGCAGGCGCCGGCCGCCGAGCGCACGCCCGCTGCGGTCGTGCCGCAGCCGGCCAAACCGAAGGCGCCCCAGCGCGTCGCCGCCGTCGCACCGGAGGCCTCCGCCCCCGTCGAGGCTCCGGCGACGACCGCGACCGTTAGCACCGCCGCCGTCGGCGGGTTCTCGGTCCAGCTCGGCGTGCGCACCAGCGCCAAGGATGCGCAGGCCGCGTTCCGCGAGATGCAGGGCAAGTACGGCCAGCTCGCCGGCAAGCCGGAGCTGATCCGCCAGGCCGAGGTCAACGGCAAGACGATCTTCCGCGTCCGGGTCGGACCCCTCGCCAAGGCCGAGGCCACCAGCCTCTGCACCGAGCTCCAGGGCGCCGGCGGCCAGTGCTTCGTCGCCAAGAACTGATCTGACCTGAAACGCGCCTCGAACCACAGCCCTGGGCCGCCGACCCGTCGGCGGCCCGCCTGAGTTGCCGTCGCAACACTTCTCCGCCGTCCGGCCCCGCCGCCGGCCGAGGCCACGGTTCGGGCTTGCGGCGCGGGGCGGTCCCGTCGGACGCTTCCCGGCGGATTCGCCCGCTCACGGACCCTGACAACTTCACCCCCCTTCCGGGAAGACCGTCGCCGATGACCTCCCGTGCCCTCATCCTCGGCTGCGCCGGCAAGACCCTGTCGGCGGAGGAGACCGCGTTCTTCCGGGACGTGCGCCCCTGGGGCTTCATCCTGTTCAAGCGCAACATCGGCACGCCGGACGAGGTCCGCGCGCTGACCGCGTCGCTGCGGGCGACGATCGGCCGGGACGACGCGCCGATCCTGATCGACCAGGAGGGCGGCCGGGTGCAGCGCATGGGGCCGCCGCACTGGCCGGCCTATCCGGCGGGCGGACGCTTCCGCCGCCTCGATGGGGCGGCGACCGCGATGGCGCGGCTCGGGGCGCGCCTGATGGCGCACGACCTTTCCGAGGTCGGCATCAACGTCGACTGCGCGCCCGTCCTCGACGTGCCGGAGCCCGGGGCGCACGACATCATCGGCGACCGCGCCTACGCCACGACGCCGAGCCAAGTGGCCGAGATCGGCCGGGCGGTGGCCGAGGGCCTGATGGCCGGCGGCGTGCTCCCGGTGATGAAGCACATCCCCGGGCACGGCCGCGCCGCCTGCGACAGCCATCACGGCCTTCCGGTCGTCGAGGCCAGCCTGGAATCCCTGGCCGCCCAGGACTTCGGGCCCTTCCGCACGCTCGCCGACCTGCCGATGGCGATGAGCGCCCACGTGGTGTTCACGCAGATCGACCCCGACCGGCCCGCCACCCAGTCGCGGACCGTGATCGCCGACGTGATCCGCGGCATGATCGGCTTCGACGGCCTGCTGATGACCGACGACCTCTCGATGCACGCGCTGACCGGTCCGTTCAGGGCGCGGGCGGAGGCGGCCTTCGCGGCCGGCGTCGACGTGGCGCTCCATTGCAACGGCGACGCGGACGAGATGCGCGCCGTCGCCGAGGGGACGCCGGCGCTGGAAGGCGACGCCCTGCGCCGCGCCGAGGCCGCGCTCGCCCGGCTCGACCACGGCCGCGACGGCTTCGACCTCCAGCTCGCCCGCGCGCAATTCGCCGCGGCCCTGGCGCAGGCCGCCTGACCGTTGCCGGCCGCGCATGGGTTCGCCCCTCCCGCGCGGGATTGACCGCTTGTGTTAACCCGGCGCGGTCCCTAGGTTCCGGCTGAAATTCCACCGCGGACATGGGCCGTCGCGGACACGTCTCGTAACGATGCGTGGCTCGTGGCGCAGGAGGTTGCCATGGGCAGCATGAGTATCTGGCACTGGGTCGTCGTCGCCGTCATCGTCATGCTGCTGTTCGGACGCGGCAAGGTGTCGGACCTGATGGGCGACGTCGCCAAGGGCATCAAGGCCTTCAAGAAGGGCATGGCCGAGGACGAGACGCCGACGCAGGCCGCGACGCCGCCGGTGGTCCCGTCCGAGCCCGTCCGCACAATCCCGCATGCGGCCGAGACCAGCCCCGGCACCGCGATCCCCGCGAGCCACCTGCCGCAGGGCGAGCGCAAGCCCGTCTGAGGAGGCCCGCACCCGAGAGGGTGCACGGCTCATTTCCCGAGTCCCGTCGGCGCCGTGGCGACGGGTCCGAGGCTGCAGGACCGTCGACGACATGCTGGACATGAGCTGGGGGGAGGTGATGCTGATCGGCGGCGTCGCCCTCATCGTCATCGGGCCGAAGGACCTGCCGAAGGCCCTGCGCACCGTGGGCCAGGTGACGCGGAAGGTCCGCCGCATGGCGGGCGAGTTCCAGATGCAGTTCAACGAGGCGATCCGCGAGGCGGAGCTCGACGATGTCCGCAAGGAGGTCGACGGCATCCGCGACACGGTGCGCAACGCGAGTGGCGGCTTCAACCCGGTCCAGACCATCCGCGACGAGCTGAAGGGCGCCGTCGAGGCACGTGCGCCGAAGCCGAGCGCCGCGACCTTGGCCGACGCGACGGCGCAGTTGAAGGCGGCCGAAAGTGAGACGCCGGCCTCCGGGGGCGGCGCCTACGACGTGCCGAAGGCGCTCGATCAACCTGTCGCCCAGACGACCGCCCAGCACGCGACCGACATCGAGGCCGCCCCCGCGGCGCCCCCGGTTCCCGGCTCCGTCGACGACCCCTACGGCCCGGCCCCCGATCCGGCGCCGGCGCCGCACGGGCCGGCCCCCTCCGCACCGGCCGCAGGCCATTAAGCGATGATCGACCAGACGGACGAGGCCGAGATCGAGGCGTCGCGGGCGCCACTCCTCGACCACCTGATCGAATTGCGCGCGCGGCTGATCAAGTCGCTGATCGCCTTCGTGGTGATGTTCTTCGGGTGCTTCTTCTTCTCGCGCGAGATCTACAACATCCTCGTCCACCCCTACGTCTCGATCGTCGGGGTCGAGAACGCAAAGCTCATCGCGACCCACTTCCTCGAGCAGGTGTTCACCAACATCAAGCTCAGCGTCTTCGGCGCGGCGTTCCTCGCCTTCCCGGTGATCGCGACGCAGATCTACGCCTTCGTCGCGCCGGGCCTGTACCGGAACGAGCGCAAGGCCTTCATGCCCTACCTCGTCGCCACGCCGGTGTTCTTCATCCTGGGCGCGCTGGTGGTGTTCTTCCTGGCGATGCCGCTGCTGATCAAGTTCTCGGTGTCGCTGCAGCAGGTCGGCGTCGCGGGCGAGCCGACGATCGCGCTGCTGCCGAAGGTCGACGAGTACCTCTCGCTGATCATGACGTTGATCTTCGCCTTCGGCATCGCCTTCCAGCTTCCGGTGATCCTGACCCTGCTCGGGCAGGTCGGCATCATCGACGCCAAGTTCCTGCGCGAGAAGCGGCGCTACGCGATCGTCCTGGTCTTCGTCGCCGCCGCCGTGCTGACGCCGCCGGACGTGATCTCGCAGCTCTCCCTCGCCCTGCCGATGCTGCTGCTCTACGAGGCCTCGGTGTTCTCGGTGTCGCGTATGGAAAAGCTGCGCGCCCGCCGCCGCATCGCCGAAGGGCTCGACCCGTAGAAACGGGACGATTGCAGATGGCGATTTGCTCTTCGGAAACTCACTGATAGCGCCGCGTCATCCCGGGGCAGCGCAGCGGAGCCCGGGACCCAGAACCGCTGGTCGCGCAGGACTTTGCACCGTCGGCGGCTCTGGATTCCGGGCTCGCCTGCGGCGCCCCGGAATGACGGCGTGATGACACCTGCGATCGCCCTGCTTCAGAGGCCAGGCCCCTTGGCGGCGCCGTAGATCCGGCCGGGGCGCCCGCCCGCCGAGCCCTGGACCACCACGACCCAGGCGTCGGCCTCGCCGACACGGGCGGCTGCGCGGGGCACCTCGAACCGCACCGCCTGGCCCGTCCAGGGGCCGAGGCGCTGCATCCCGCGCACGACGTTGACGTAGGTCGCGGTGCGGCCGCGGTTCTCGCCGCCGCCGATCGCGACCGGGCGGCTGCGCAGGACCGGCACCAGCCAGACGTCCCCCTTGAGCTCGGCCTTCGGCGCCGGCTCGGCCCCGATCTCGATCACGATGCGCTCGTCCCGCTCCTCGCCGCGCACCGGGACGGAGAGGCCGCCGCGGGCGCTCGACTCGCGCAGCAGCTTTTCCAGCGCCGGCCGGTCGGAGCCGACGGTCGAGGCGGAGCCGTTGATGACGGCCTGCGGCGTGAACATCTGCCGCGCCCCGTGGACCCCGGAATAGCCGTGCTGGCGCTCGCCGAACGGGCGCTGGGCCAGGGTGTCCTTCCAGCCGAGGTAGTCCCAGTAGGTCACCGGCAGGGTGAGCGCGAGGATGCCGGGCTGGCGCGCGAGGTCGCCGATCACCGGGTCCGCCGAGCGGCAGGCGGCGCATCCTTGGCTGGTGAACAGCTCGACGACCGCCCGCAAGGGCTCGGCCGCCGCCGGACCGCACGACATGCCGAGGGTCAGCGCCGCGAGGAGGGCGCGGAGCCGGGCGGGCGCATGGGAACGGACGCGGGTCTCCGTCATCGCCTCAGGAGAGCGCACCGGACGCCGGCTGGGAAATCACGTTGGCTTGAGACCCGCCGCCCGACCGAACGCGCGGCTTCGGCAGCATGTTCGGGCGCCAGCGCCGATGCATCCACAGCCACTGGCCGGGATTCTCGCGCACCCAGCCCTCGACGATTGTGGTCATCGCCTGCATCGCGCCGGCGATCTCGATCGCCCCGTCCGCGTCGCGGGGCAGGTCGAGGGGCGGGGTCAGCTCGAGCCGGAAACGGCCGTTCGGGAGCCGCACCACCCGCGAGCCGTGGACCGGACAATCGTAATGGCGGGCGAGCTTGGCGAGCAGTGGGTTCGCGAGGCAGGGGCGCCCGAAGAACGACACCACGACGCCGCGGGTGAAGTGCTGGTCGATCAGCTGCCCGAGATGGCCGCCGCGCTCGACCACGCCCTGCATCGCGAAGGCGCCGCCGGGGCCGGAGGCGGCCAAGCCCCCCATGGTCTTGCGCCGCACCTCCTGCACGAGCCGGGCGGCGGCCGGGTTGTTCGGCGCGCGGAACACCGCCGTGGTCTCGAGATCGAACTTCGCCGCGCAGATCGCCGGCAGCTCCCAGTTCGCCAGATGCGCCGAGAACACCAGGCCCGGCTGGCCGTCGTCGCGCAACGCCAGGAAGTGCTCCAGGCCCTCGACCTGCATGCGCTGGGTCGCCGGGTCGGCGGAGTCGAAGTCGAACAGCGTGTCGAGGTGGGCGTATTCGGCGCCGGTGCGGCCGAGGTTGTCCCAGGCGGAGCGCGCGATGCCTCGGATTTCGGCCTCGGACGCGTCGGGGAAGGCGGCGCGCAGGTTCGCGAGCGCGGTCCGGTGAGAGGGCAGCCACGGCCCGATCGCGCGCAGCAGCGCGCCGCCGGCGTCGCCCGCCCGCTCGGGACCGAGGATGCGCGACAGCCAGAACACCGTGCGGATCAACGGCAGCATCGCGAAGCCCGCGAGCCGCGGCAGGTTGCGCTTCAGGGTCAGGGCGAGGCGCAGCAACGGGTCACTCTCGGGTGCGGGCCGTCCCGTCGAGGCGGGGAGGGCGGGAGGCGCCGCGGAACGAAACGCCCACGGGAGATTCCGCGGGCTTAGATCATTTCGTCGCGAGAGGGGAGGGCGTCAGAAGCTCACCAGGATCTTGCCGAAGACCTTGCGCGATTCCAGCCGTTCGAGCCCCTGCGCGAAATCCGCCAGAGGATAGACCGTGTCGACGACGGGCCGGATGCCGGCCGCCATCTTGTCCAGCGATTGCGCAATGTTGGCGAGCCGGCAGCCGAACGAGCCGGTGATGCGGTATTGCTGCTGGAACAGCTGCATCAAATTCATGGTGGTCGAGACGCCGGAGGTCGAGCCGCAGGTGACGAGCCGGCCGCCGCGCTTGAGGCAGAGCAGCGAGCCGTTCCAGGTGTCGGGCCCAACATGCTCGAACACCACGTCCACGCCCTTGCGCTTGGTCAGGCGGCGGACCTCGCCCTCGAAGCGTTCGGTGCGGTAGTTGACGACGTGGTCGGCGCCGAGCTCGGCAGCCTTGGCGCCCTTCTCGTCGTCGCCCACCGTCGTGTAGACGGTGCAGCCGATCGCCTTGGCCATGCGGATCGCCGCGGTGCCGATCCCCGAGCCGCCGGCATGGACCAGGATGCTTTCGCCCGGCTCCAGCTTGGCGTTGTCGAACAGCATGTGCTGAACCGTGCCGAAGGCGATGCCGGCGCAGGCCGCGTCGGTGAGGCTGACGGCGTCGGGCACCTTCACCACGAGCCGGGCCGGCATGATGACGAACTCGCGGGCGAAGCCGTCGATGTGGAAGCCCATCACACCGCCGACATCCTCGCAGAGGTTGTCGCGACCCTCGCGGCAGGCGCGGCATCGGCCGCAGGTCATGGCGCCGTAGAGCGCGACCTTGTCGCCGACTTTGAGCCCTTCGACGCCCTCGCCGATCTCGGCGATCTCGCCCGCGGCCTCCGCGCCGACGGTCAGCGGCAGGCGCCGCTTGGCGAAGGCCATGCCGCGAAAGCCCCAGACGTCGATGAAGTTCAGGCCGACCGCGCGGACGCGGACCCGGACCTCGCCGGGGCCGGGGGGAGGGGGCGCCTCGACCTCGGTCAGGCGCAGGTCGCGGTCGCCGAAGAGTTGCAGGGCTTGCATCGGATGACTTTCAAACGCTGGGCCGACCCCATCCGGATCTCGGCCGATCCCATTCACGCCCTCATCCTGAGGCGCCCGCGTCGGCGGGCCTCGAAGGAGCCCTCCGGAGAGCGAAGCGATCCCCGGTTGCCTCCTTCGAGGCCTCCGCTTCGCTCCGGCACCTCAGGATGAGGGCGCGGGGTGGGGTTTAGCACGGCGTTTCGCGCCGGAGCATCAAGCCGGGTTTATTCCGGCGCGAGATAGCGTCGCCGCGCCCAGCCCACGGTCCGGCCGACCTTGACCCGGCACCACGTGGTGCGGCTCGGCGTGTCGTTGGTGCAGCCGGCGACCAGCGCGCGGGCACGGATCTCGCCGACCACCTCGGCGGAGGGGTCTGGCTCGGCGCGGATGCTCAGCGTCTCGCCCCGCGGCAGGCCGTCGACGCGGTAGGGGACCGGATCGGCCCGCACGGCACCCGTGCTGAAGCTGAGCAGCAGGCCGGCGAGGGCGGCCGGGACGTGGCGGGACGCGCGCATGGTCAGCGGTGGACGCCCATCATCGCCGTCAGGCCGCCGTCGACCGGCAGGACCGCACCGGTGACGTAGGCGGCGGGGCCGGCCAAGAGGAACGCCGCGAGCGCCGCCACCTCGGCCGGGTCGGCGAAGCGGCCGGCGGGGATCTGGCGCTCCATGCCGGCGCGGTGGGCGGCGTAACCGGCCATCATCGGCGTGTCGATGAAGCCCGGCGCGATGACGTTGACGGTGACGCCGCGCTTGGCCGACTCGATCGCGAGCGTCCGGCAATAGGCGATCAGCGCGCCCTTGGTCGCGGCGTAAGCCGCGTTGCCGGTGTTGGCGCGGAGTGCCGCCACCGAGCCGATCGCCACGATGCGCCCGGCGCGCGCGCGGGTCATGCCGCGCACGAGGCTTTTGGCGATCCGCGTCAGCGAGAAGAAGTTGACCTGCATCAGCGCCTCGGCCCGGTCCTGGTCGAGCATCGCGGCGAGCGCGTCGTAGGATTGGCCGGCATTGTGCACGAAGCCGTAATAGCTCTCCGCCTCGGCCGCCTCGCAGAAGGCGTCGAGGGCGCCGCGGTCGGCGAGATCGAGCGAAACCGCCTTGAAGCGCGCATCCGGATGGCGCTCGCGCAACTCGGCGAGCAGCGCCTCGGCCGGGGCCTGGGAGGCGCGGTAGGTGAAGTCGACCCCGTGGCCGGCGGCGGCGGCCGCCCGCACGATCGCCGCGCCGAGCCCCGAGGCGCCGCCGGTGACGAGGACGCGACGATCCGCGTTGGCTTCCGCGCTCATGCGGGCTCGGAGCCGAGCACGAGGCAGGTGTTCTGCCCGCCGAAGCCGAACGAATTCGAGAGCACGCGGGAGACCGGCACGTCGCGCGCCGCGGTGACGATGTCGAGCGGGATCGCCGGGTCCGGCACGGTGTAGTTGATCGTCGGCGGGATGCGCCCGTGCCGGATCGTCAGCAGCGAGATCACGGCCTCGATCGCGCCCGCGGCGGTCAGGGTGTGGCCGAGCATCGACTTGTTCGAGGTGACGGGGATGCGCGCCGCGCCCTCCCCGAACACCGCCATCAGGCCCATCGCCTCCATGCGGTCGTTCTCGGGGGTCGAGGTGCCATGGGCGTTGACGGTGTCGATCGCCTCCGGCCCGATCCCGGCGTCGTCGAGGCTGGCACGGATCGCCGCGATGATCGGCGCGCCGTCGGGGCTGGAGCGGGTGCGATGAAAGCCGTCGCCCTTCTCGCCGCAGCCGAGGACGTAGCCGAGGATCTTCGCGCCACGCGCCACGGCAGAGGCCGCGTCCTCCAAAACCAGGGCCGCCGCGCCTTCGCCCATGACGAAGCCGTCGCGGTTCTTCGAGAACGGCTTCGAGGCCGTCTCCGGCGGATCGTTCTGGGTCGAGAGCGCCGAGAGCAGCGAGAAGCGGATCAGCGATTCCGGGTTCACCGACCCGTCGGTGCCGATGCAGAGCGCCGCCTGCATCTCGCCGCGGCGGATCGCCTCGACGCCGAGTTGGATCGCGGTGGCGCCCGACGAGCAGGCGGTGGAGAGCGAGATCGGCGAGCCCTTGGTGCCGAAGCGCTCGGCGATGCGGTCGGCCACCGTGCCGAAGATGAAGAGGTCGTGCCACGCGTCGAAGCTGCGGGACGCCGCCGCCTGCTGCAGGCCGGCATAGGTCACCGGCCCGTCGCCGCCGCAGGCCTCCGCCAGGGCCTTGCGCTGCGGCCACTCCATCTCGACCGGCGGCACCGCGATGAACAGCGCGCCGGGGAAGTCGCCGGCCGAGCCGAGGCCTGCCTGCGCCACCGCCTCCTCGGCCGCCACGCGGGCGAAGCGCTCGGACAGGGCGGGGGCGACCAGCGGGTCGGTGTCGAGGAAATCGACCGTGCCGGCGATGCGGGTGCGCAGGCCGTCGGTGGGGAAGCGCGCGATCGCGTGGATGCCGGATCGCCCCTGCGTCAGGGCGGTCCAGGTCGCGTCCTGGCCGTGCCCGAGGGAGGAGACGATGCCGAGCCCGGTGACGGCGACGAGCGGGCGGCCGCTTGCGTCGCGATGGGGGTGTCCGGCCGGGGAATGTGCTGCCATGGCGCCGTCTTAATCGGTTTTTTTCGGCCGTGCATCCCGCGCCGTGACGGATCGGACTTGGCCGTCAGGCCCACTCGCCCCGGCGCATCACCGGCACCGACTGCCCGTCGGCGCCGACGCCGTCCACGTCGACCTCGCCCGAGCCGATCATCCAGTCGATGTGGATCAGGCTGCGGTTGGCGCCGCGGGCCGCAAGGTCGTCCTCGGAGAAGTCCGCGCCGCCGCCCACGAAGCACTTCGAGTAGGCCTGGCCGAGCGCGATGTGGCTCGCGGCGTTCTCGTCGTAGAGCGTGTTGTAGAACAAGAGCCCGGAGGCCGAGATCGCCGAGGAGGCCGGCACCAGCGCGACCTCGCCGAGGCGGCGGGCGCCCTCGTCGGTGTCCAGCACCCGGGCGAGCACGTCGCCGCCGCGGCTCGCCGCCGACTCGACGATGCGGCCTTCGGCGAAGCGCACCTGGATGCCCTCGATCAGCGTGCCCTGGTACGACAGCGGCTTGGTGCTGGTGACGTGGCCCTCGACCCGCGCCCGGTGCGGCGTGGTGAAGACCTCTTCCGTCGGGATGTTGGCGTTGCAGGTGATGCCGCTGCGCGAGGTCGCCGCGCCGCCGCACCATTCGTGGTCGTCGGCGAGGCCCACGGTGAGGTCGGTGCCCGGCCCGCGGAAGCGGATCGCCGAGAAGCGGTGGCCGTTCAGCAGGTCCTTGCGCGCGTGGAGGTGGGCGTTGTGTGCGCTCCAGGCGGCGAGCGGGTCCGGGCCGTCGACGCGGGAAGCGGAAAACACCGCGTCCCAGAGCCGGGCGACGGCCTCCGCCTCGGGGAGGTCGGGGAACACGGTGCGCGCCCAGGCCGGGGTCGCGGCCGAGACGATGGTCCAGTTGGTGGCGAAGTTGGCGATCAGTTCCAGCGCCGGCACGTAGGCCTTGGAGCGCGACCGGTTGGCGCGGGCGACCTTCTCCGGGTCCTGCGCCGAAAGCAGCGACGGGTCGTCGCCGCTGATCGCGAGGCGGGCGGCCCCGTTGCGGTAGGCCTCCGCCATGCCCGAATAGAGCCAGCCGGCGGCTTTTTCGAAGGCGGCGTCGGGGGCATGCGCGAAGCGCGCGAGCGTCGCGACGTCGTCGCCGAGCAGCGTGGTCACCAGGGAGGCGCCGGCCCGGTAGGCCTCCGCCGTGATGGCGCGCGCGAGCGGCAACGCCTCGAGCGGCGCGGTCAGGACCAGTTCCTGCCCGGGCTGTAGGTTGAGGCCGACCCGGACGGCCACGGTGGCGAGCCGGTCGAGCCGCTCCCCGTGCGTCGATCCCACGACC
This sequence comes from Methylobacterium sp. WL8, assembly GCF_008040045.1. Classification (NCBI taxonomy): domain Bacteria; kingdom Pseudomonadati; phylum Pseudomonadota; class Alphaproteobacteria; order Hyphomicrobiales; family Methylobacteriaceae; genus Methylobacterium; species Methylobacterium sp. WL8. The sequence continues at coordinate 65,079 of NZ_VRVF01000016.1, forward strand.
GGCGGCTCAGCATGCGCGTTCATCGCGACCCTTTCCCGTGACGTCCGATCCTGTCGTGCAGGATCGAGCCCTGCAAGATCGGTGCGGGGTCTAACGGATCAGGCGGTGCGCGACCAGATCAGGCGGCGCGCGACCGGTTCAGGCGGCGCGCGACCAGGTGATCTCGCCCAGGCTCTCGCGGAAGGCGAAGCGCATCAGGTGATCGGAGACGACGTTCTCCAGGCGGGTCAGCCCAGCGGGATCGGAGGTGGCGATCCGCATCAACAGGGCGTCGGGCTCGGCGTCGAAGGTGCAGACCCGGTCCTCGCCGAACGGCACGGTGCCGTGCTCGGGGGTCGCGGACACCGGGAACTTGTGGCTCCAGTGGCGGCAGAGCTGCTGCAGGTAGCGGCTCGCCTCGGCGGTCTGCACGCGGGCCTGAGAGGTGGGCATCTCGATCGTCTCCTTGAAACGTCACATCGCGGGCCGGCCGCCGTCTTCGCGTCTGCGAAGACCCGCCGCTGGCCCAAGCAAGTGCCGGACCCTGCTGCCGGCCGCGCGACCGAGGTCCACGTTCCAAACGCGACCTCAGCCGTTAACGCCCGGCTAACGCAGGGAAACCCGCACGCTCCCGGCCTGACTCCGGCCGGTCGCGAGTCGCACCTTGGACCGGCCGATGAGCCGATTTATGGCGCGATGCGTCATGCATCATGGCGACAGATGGTGCGTCGCACAATGGAATTCCACCCGCCTCGGCAGTCCGCGACGCGGAACGTCAGGGCAGGGCGGGCTGCGGGTCGGACGACAGGGCGACGACCTTGCCGGGATTGAGGCGATCCTGCGGGTCGAGGCCGGCCTTGATCGCCCGCATCAGGTCGAGGGCGACCGGGTCGCCGTAATGCTGCAGCTCGTCGCGCTTGATCAGGCCGACGCCGTGCTCGGCGGCGATCGAGCCGTCCATCGCGGTCACGATGTCGTGGACGATGCGGTTGAAGTCGGCCCAGGCGCCGAGGAACGCGGCCTTGTCCATGCCGACCGGCTGGCTGAGGTTGAAGTGCATGTTGCCGTCGCCGACATGGCCGAAGGCGCAGACGCGAAGGCCCGGCATCGCCGCCTCGCAGGCCGCGCTCGCCTGCTCGACGAAGTCGGCGAGCCGCGACAGCGGCACCGACACGTCGTGCTTGATCGAGCCGCCCTCGTAGCCCTGCGCATCCGAGAGGTGCTCGCGCAACGCCCAGAGCCCGAGGTTCTGCGCCTCGCTCGCCCCGAGGGTCGCGTCCTCGACGAGCCCGTCCTCGATCGCGTCCGAGAGCGCCGCCTCGAGCTCGGCCCTCGTGTCGGCGTCGGGCCGGGCGGAGGCGAGCTCGATCAGCGCGTAGGCGCCGTGCGCGCCGGCCAGCGGCCGCACCGTGCCGGGCATGTGCCGCAGCACCATGTCGAGCCCGACCGGCGGGATGAACTCGAAGGCGGTGAGATCCCGGTCGGCGCGCTTGCGCAGGCGCGCGAACAGGTCGAGTGCGACCCGCACCGAGGGCAGCCCGACGAACCCGACCGTGCGCGAGGCTGGCTTCGGGAACAGCTTGAGCACCGCCTTCGTGATGATGCCGAGCGTGCCCTCGGAGCCGACGAATAGGTGCTTGAGGTCGTAGCCGGCGTTGTTCTTGCGCAAGGCCTTCAGGCCGTTCCACACCCGGCCGTCGGCGAGCACCACCTCGAGCCCGAGGACGAGGTCGCGGGCGTTGCCGTAGGCGAGCACGGCGATGCCGCCGGAATTGCAGGCCAGCGCCCCGCCGATGCGCGCGGACCCGCGCGAGGCGTAGGAGAGCGGGAACAGCAGCCCGGCGGCGTCGGCCGCGTCCTGCACGTCGGCGAGGATCGCGCCGGCCTCGACCACGATGCTGGCGTTCACGGGATCGAGCGACACGATGCGGTTCATCCGCGCCAGCGACAGCACCACGCCGCCATGCGGCACGCCGCCGCCGACGAGCCCGGTGTTGCCCCCCTGCGCCACCACCGCGACGCCGGCGGCCGCGCAGGCCTCGACCACGAAGGCGACCTCCTCGGTCGAGCCCGGCCGCACGGCGGCGAGCGCCGAGCCGCGATAGAGTTTTCGCGACTCCACGAGATACGGGTCGAGGTCGGACGGGGCGGTCAGCACGTGGGCCGCCCCGAGGCGCGCGCGCAGGGCTTCGAGGAGGGTGTCGGCGGAAGGAGCCGGGGCGAGGGCGGGTTCGGTCATGGGCGATTCTTCGGCAGGGATTCTCGAGCGGACGCGGCCGCGATGCAAACGCTGCGGGCTGGCATGGACCGGTCGCTGGCCTAAGACTAGAGTGCTTTCCGCCGAAGTGGACACCGGTTCGGCGAAAGAAAGCACGTTGCAACAAAGGCCTAGAGCCATGGCTCGTCGCAACGCGATGCGGCGTGGCTCTAGCCGCAGCGGGCGCGCGGTCTACCGAATGCCCGAACGACGACCCGCCCCTGTCTCACGAGGCACGCCATGCTGTCCGTCATCCCGAACCCGCCCCGCATCGCCCTGCCGGTCGCCGGCAGCGAAGACCTCTTCCCGGTGCGCCGGGTCTACTGCGTCGGGCGCAACTACGCGGCGCATGCCCGCGAGATGGGGAAGGACCCCGACCGCGAGCCGCCGTTCTTCTTCATGAAACCCGCCGACGCGCTCCAGGCCTGCCGATCCGAGCCGACGCACCACCCCTATCCGCCGCGCACCGAGAACTACCATTTCGAGATCGAGCTGGTGGCCGCGCTCGCCACCGGCGGGCGCGACATCCCGGTCGAGACCGCCCTCGATCACGTCTACGGCTACGCCATCGGCCTCGACATGACCCGGCGCGACCTTCAGGACGAGGCCAAGGCGCTCGCCCGCCCCTGGGACCTCGGCAAGGCCGCCGACTTTTCCGGGCCGATCGGCCCGATCCACCCGGCCGCCGCGATCGGGCATCCGGCGCGGGGGCCGATCACCCTCTCGGTCGACGGCGCAGAGCGCCAGCGCGGCGACCTCGCCGACATGATCTGGTCGTTGCCCGAGCAGATTGCCTACCTCTCGGCCTATTTCGAGCTCCAGCCCGGCGACCTGATCTTCACCGGCACGCCGGCCGGCGTCGGCCCGGTGCGCCGGGGCGAGCGCATGGTCGGCGCCGTCGCGGGCCTCGGCAAGATCGTCCTGGACGTGGCCTGAGCGGCCGGGCCCCGCCGATGACGAAGCTCCTCGACCGGCCGTTGGCGCGCCGCCTGTTCCACCTCGGCGCGCTGGCGACCCGCGGGATGACGCTCGGCGTCCGCGGCGCGGCCTTCGACCCGCAAGGCCGCGTCTGCCTCGTGCGCCACACCTACGTCACCGGCTGGCAGCTGCCCGGCGGCGGCGTCGAGCGCGGCGAGACCGCGCCGGAGGCGATGGCGCGCGAGTTTCGCGAGGAGGCCGAGATCGCCGTCGACCCGGGGGCGGCGCTGCGCCTGCACGGCTTCTATCGCAACCGCGCGGCGTCGCTCCGGGACCACGTCGCCCTCTACGTCGCCCCGGCCTTCACGGTGCTCGGCGAGAAGCGGCCCGACCGCGAGATCGCGGCCTGCGCCTTCTTCGCCCTGGACGCGCTCCCCGACGCGACCACCCGCGCGACGGTGGCGCGCCTGCGCGAGATCCGCGACGGCCTTCCGCCCGCCGACCTCTGGTGAGAACCGACGGCGCGGAAAAATCCTCGCGGAGGGCGCTTGCAACGCCGGTTGGAATGGTGTTTAGAGAGCGCCGCCGGGGCCGCCGGGCACGAGAGTTTCCAGCGGACCAGCATTGTGAGCGGGTGTAGCTCAGGGGTAGAGCACAACCTTGCCAAGGTTGGGGTCGAGGGTTCGAATCCCTTCGCCCGCTCCAATTCATCCATTTGTTAGAGTGACTTAAGGGCTGCCTTCGGGCGGCCCTTGTCGTTTGTGCTGTTCTCGCGGGACCAGGGCGGAACCAACGCGCGACAAATCGCAGTAGACGGCCGGCGGCAGCGTGCCGCATCATAGCCTCTGCTCGCGAACGTCCGATGAGCGTGCGAGATGGAAGAGCGCCCGTGCAGAGCAAACTCGCGAAGACGATCATTGGAGCGGTGATCGCTGTCGCCCTGGCGGTTGCTGTATCCTATGGCCTGATCAGCCAGCAGACCGCCGACAAGGTGCAGACCCAGGCCGACCAGACGCTGCAAACCGGCGCGGGTGTTCCACCAGCGACGCCTAGTCAACCAGCACCAGCCCCGGAGCCGCAGCCTCCTGGGCAGCCACCCTCGCAGCTCGGTTCCCCTTTAAAGAACCCAACACCCTCACAACGGCAGTGATCGCCTGCCAGCCCAAGCCGAAGCCTTCCCGTCCGGAAGCGATCCGGCACGCCCTCACGAATTAGCTGACCGGTCAGGGCTACGCGCGGCACCACAAATATTCAGAGGGCACTAAATAGATCCGGGCCAATAAGCAATGTATATCGATGGTCTTTATTTAAAAAATTATATGGGTATTGGAACGCCAGCTCAAAAAATGGCTCCATTCAAAAGATTCAATTTTTTCATAGGAGCGAACAACTCTGGAAAATCGATTCCTCTTAATTTTATATCTAAATATCTGTCCGCAATAAATTTAAAGAGTGGCGAACAGCGTCCTACTATTAGCAGATTAGAAGAGCATATGGATTCCGGCGGTGGGGGCGCAGAGTTCGGTCTTGCCATACCGAAAGAAAAGTTTATTTCTGCGATTCATTCGCGTGGCCCAGAGTACATTATAAGACATTCAGACTTGCTGCTGGATAAAGTCTGCGAGTTCTTAATCGATGAGGGCTTTATTTGGCTAATAAGCAGCGTATCTAATGCGGTGTTCAAATTTTCCAGGCAGATAGGACTTGGACGTTCCGGCGAGATCCTAAACCCGAATGAGTGGCAGGTGCTCTGGCAAGGACTCACGGGTCAAAATTCTGGCTCGCTAGAACACCATTGGGTTCCTGAGACGCTTGGATACCTTTTATCATCTCAAACATTTCAAATACCTGAAACTATATTAATTCCAGCGATCCGACAAATCCGGCCTTCAGTTTCTGGAGTACGAGGTAACGACGGAGCCGGCTTAATTGATCAACTGGCAGAACTTCAAAATCCAGATCACGACCGGCGGCATGACAAACTTTTATTCGAAAAAATTAATCGGTTTCTCCAGACTGTTACAGATACTCAGGATGCCTACATAGATATACCGCACAACAGAGCCCATGTTTTAGTGCACATGAACGGTCGCGTACTGCCGCTTTTGGCGCTGGGTACCGGAATACACGAAGTCGTCATGTTAGCTGCTGCTTGTACGATTCATCAACAAAAAATTGTATGCGTTGAAGAGCCTGAAATTCATCTCCATCCTATTCTCCAGCGAAAATTTATGCGCTTTCTTATCGAGCATACCGACAACCAGTACTTTATTGCTACTCATTCGCCCTCTTTTATTGACACATCTGGAGCTGCTATATTTCACGTATCACATGACAGGACAAAAACAACAATAAAAGAGTCAATTCTCAAATCTGACAGATACGCTATTTGTGTCGACCTAGGCCATAAAGCATCGGATATCGTCCAGGCAAATGCCGTCATATGGGTCGAAGGCCCATCGGAGCGAATTTACTTGCAACACTGGATAACCTCTGCGGACCCTGGTCTCATTGAAGGAATGCATTATTCGATAATGTTTTATGGTGGTAGGCTTCTGAGTCATCTTTCAGCTGACGACACTGAAGTGCAGGCCTTCATCGATCTCAGAACGTTGAATCAAAATCTTGCAGTAGTGATGGACAGCGATCGAGAGGCACAAGAATCCCCAATTAATTCGACAAAACAAAGAATTATTGATGAGTTTTCCTCAAGGCGCGGCGTTCCTTGGATAACGGCCGGCAGAGAGATCGAGAACTACATTGATTATGACTTACTTCAGAGAGGGCTTTCTAAGATTCACCCAAATTTGTACCATAACAGCGATAAGTCTGGTCGCTTTGATCATGCGTTTTACTTTCGTATGGCAAAAACCCAACCGCAAGTAACCGGGCCACCGACCTATGTTTTTAAAGGCGCTGACAAGGTTAAATTAGCCAAATGGGTCTGCACCCAGCCTGCAAATCTGGACGTTCTGGATCTTCGCGAACGCATCGGTGAAATCGTGGAAATGATTAAGAAGGCGAATGATTAGGCCTCGCTGGTTGGAGAGGTGCTAAGCTAAGGCCAAGAGCGGTGATACCTCAACTCCGCCTCGACAATCGCACCCCAGCGGGTATCCTGCCGGGATGCGCATTGCCCTCTTCGCTTTCGCCCTTGTCGTCGCTGCCGGTGGGGCACAGGCAGCTCCCAAACCATCAGACGCTGCGATGATGCAGAGGCTTCTTAAACGGATCGAACAGGACAACCGCGAGTGCAACGTCGGGATGTCCTACGCTGGAAGGATTACAGCGAACGGGGGTGCATCATCGGCTCGATTCGATGGTGCGCTGGTTCTTATCTACAGCGTGGATGGCTGCGGCGGTGGCAATAACTGGGGTTCGACGGCTCAAGTTTATGGTGTGAAAGACGACTTGGCGGTTGAGATCGGAAAGCCGCAAAGTTGGTCAGTCGTCAAAGGCGCAGACTTTAACGACAAGCGGGCTGTCATCTATGCGGTTTCGCAGGGACCCAACGACGGCCATTGCTGCCCTACGGAAGGCAAGACAATCGAGGTGACCGTCAGCGATGGGCAAGCCGTGTTCCGCCAGATCAAAGCTTGGCACAACAGCAATTGATCGCGGCTATCCCCGTGCCTAGTCACGTCGCCGCCTCTTGCTGCGCGGGCGCGTTCCCGAGATCGTAGAAGCCGTCATTCTTCGTCGCGTCGCCCTTACGCTGCTGCCAGGCCAGCGTGTTGATCAGGTCGAGCGTCGTCGTCGTCCCGGCATTCGCATCCTGCTGGTAGCTGTACCCGGCCACCTTCAGCGTCTCGGTCGCGCTCTCGGTGGGTAACAGCATGGGCGACTTCACTGTCACGCCGTCTGACGGGTCCCAGAGGCCGCCCACGCCCGGCTTGAGCCAGCCCTGGTAGGTGAGCTGCAGCTGCAGGGCCATCGCCTGTAGGGCGGCCGCTTCCCAGTTCGTCCGGAGCTGGGCGCCCTTCTGATCGAGCGGCATCTCGGCCAACACCGTGCGCATGGCGCCCGATGTGCCGCCCTTGACCGTGGATGAGGCCTGCACCTCGGCGACCTTCCGGCCGAACAGGCTGTCCGAGCCCGGCAGCTGCGAGTCGACGATGAGCTTTTCGACGCTCAGGCGGCGCAACTGGCAGTTCGCGGAAAGGATGTTCTGCCCCTCCACGAAGGCGACCGTGCCGGCGTCTGATTTCGGCCCAGCCATCACATTGCCGGCAGCATCGGCGTAGAAGAACAGGTTCCGCTGCTTGCACAGACGGGAGATCAGGTCGAAGGGCGTCTCGCCCCGGCGCACCATGACGTTGTCGAATGGCGTGTCCCAGCCGGCCGATCCGTTCTGGACACGGAACGTCATGCCGTAGGGCTTCAGCACCGAGTTCGCGATGGCGTCGAGCTTGTAGCCCCGATATTGGCCCGTCCCGCCGTTGATGCTGGCTTCCGTGATCAGCCCGGCCTTGCCGTGGCCAGTGACCTGCACCGCGTGCCGGTTGGCGTCGTAGCTCGCTTGCCGGTCGCGGATGTAGCCCTCTCGGATCACCACCTGGCCAGCCAAGGCGATGTCGACGCGATCGCCGGGCTTCAGCTTCATGCTCGCCACCGCGCTGGGCTCGGCACAGATGAGCCGGAAGGATCGGATCCAGCCCTCGTTCATGAAGTTCTGCTCGACCTGGACCTGGATCCAGTCGCGGTAGGTGCCGCCCTCGGTGCGCACCTCGCAGATGAGATCGGGATCGGTCATCAGATCGCCTCCACCTGCCTGCCCTTGGAGACGGTCGTTTCCTTGAACAGGTCACCCATCGAGGTGCGGGCGCGAGTGCCCGGCGGGAAGCCGTTGAGGTCGATCGTCATCCGGTGGTCCTGAGGCGGGGCCTTCGCGACCGGAGCCTCGTCGCCGTAGAACCGGCGCATCATGCTGTCGCCGGTGCGCTCGCCCGAACCATCAGCGGAGGCCGTCGCCCCGCCGTCGGAGCCATCGGCCCGGAGAAGCGCGGCGCCCTTCCGGCGATGCGGCCCCATCTGGTTGTCGACCTTCTCACGAACCGTACCGGGCGCACCGCCGGCTGCAGCATCACGCATCTGCAGGTGCGCCTCAGAGACGCCACCGGCGTTGATCGCGCCGTAGACCTGGTGGATACCCATGCCGGGGCGGACGCCGCGGTCGCGCAGGTAGCGCGTGACCGCCTTCATCTGCTCGCCCGGCGACATGTCCTGCGTGACGCCGTACTTCTCGCGCTGCGGCTGGCCCCACTGGATCAGGCCACGATGCTGGCCCCACTTCGTCGTCGGGCCGCGCTTCCACGGATCGAAGCTGCCGGCCGTCTCATAGGAGATGACGGTCGCCAGATCCTCGGCGCTGATGCCGAGATCCTTGGCCGACTGCTTGATGCCTGCCGCAAGCCCGTCCGGGTACTTGGCCGCGAGCGGGCCTTCCGCTGATCGGCCGGACCCACTTCGATCGATGGTCCCGCGATACGGCATTGGGGCACGAGGTGAGATCGCCGCTCCACCGCCACCGCTGGCTAACGGCTGGGGTAGACCGAGCGGGGGGATGCTGCCGACGCCGCTGTAGCCGCCCGGGCTTCCACCGCCGCCCATGCCGCCGTAGCCCGCGCGGTGGATCAGCGGGTTGCCGCCGCCGACCACACCCGAGAACCCGGAGGGCTGAGCCGTCGCGCCTCCGGAGGTCCGCAGCTTCTCGAGTTCGTCGCCAACACGCCGAAGCTCTTCCGTCATCCGATCGCGCTTGCGGGCGTAGTCCGGTGCGTTCGGGTTGGCATCGAGAAGCTTGCGCTGCTGCTCAATGGAGTCGCGCTTGCCCTCAAGCTCGCCGCGGGTCAGCGGCTTGCCGGCGCCACCGCCGAGCAACGGCTTGAACTCGACGTTCTTCGAGGGGTCGCCGAGGCCGATGAACTCCTTGAACCGTTCGTAGGTCCGGACGATCGCTTCGAACTCCTGCACCGTGGTGCGGGCGAACTTGCCGATCTCCTCAAGCTGCTTGCCGAAAGACGCCATCGTCTCGGAGGAGCCGAACTTCTCGACCAGGGCCGACAGCTGTTCGAGCAGTGGGGCTAGGGCCTCAGTGCGCAGGCCGTCCATGTTCTCGCGGACGCGGCTGAGCGCCGTCTCGAACCGCTGGGCTGCCTTGACCTGGGCGTCCGTGGTCTGGCCCTGCGCCTTCAGGATCTCGTCCATCACCTGCCGGTAGCGACCGGTCAGCTGGCCGGCGACAGCAGCGATCTGGTCCGAGCCGAGCATCATCTCGACGACCTTGCGGCGCTTCACCGGGTCGCCGATCTGTGAGACCGAGTCCATGAAGGTGTCGAGCGCCGCCTTCATGTTGGGCGAGCTCACCATCTTCTCCACGAGCTCGCCGAGGTTCATCTGCTGCAGGTCGGAGTAGGTCTGGCCGTAGCGTTTCCGCATCTGGCTCATCTCGTCGGCAAACTTGCGAACGCCGCCCTGCATGGTCTCGGCAGACACGCCGAACCGCTCGCCCAAGGCGCTGAATGTTGATTTCCGCTGAGAGTTGACCCGGCGGAGCCGGAAGTTTCCATCGAGAAGTGACCCGTGTCTGAACCCACCCCTGGCTTTTTGGTCGGGGGGTCATGGAGTGATCGACATGGCGTTATTGAGT
>NZ_VRVF01000170.1:0-1781 GCF_008040045.1 Methylobacterium sp. WL8
CGCCCGCGACGTCGACCCGGCCGCCCTGGTCGCGGCGGCGGGCGCGTTCGCGATCGCGGCGATCCTGATCGCCCTGTCGCTCAACCTCTGGCGGCTGCGCGAGGGCCTGAAGCCGGTCTTCGGCGAGACCGCCCGCACGATCGCGAGCCTGCAGGGCCGCCGTGGGCGAAAGGGCGGCCTCGCGGTGCCGCGCTCCGGCGACCTCGCTGCGCACGGCGTCGGCGCCTACGACGCCGCGACCGGCGAACGGCTTTCGGGCGTCGACCTCAACCTCGCGATGCCGTCCCACGTCGCGATCATCGGCGGCCGCGGAAGCGGCGCCCGGGTGCTTGCCGCGATCCTGGCGGGCCAGGTCGCGCCGACGGCGGGCAGCGTCACCTATGCCGGGCACGATCTCGGAGGGTTCGACGCCGCCGACCGCGCCCGGCGCATCGCGTTCGCGGCCGGCGAGGCGATCCTGGTCGAGGGCAGCTTGCGCGCCAACATCCTCTACGGCGCCGATCCCTCGGCAGCCCCCGACCAGCCCGCCTTCGTCGAGATCCTGCGGATCACCGGGCTCGACGCCTTCGCCTACGCCCGCGGCCTCCTCGGCCGGGTCGATCCCATTGCTGCGCCGGACTTCGCCCGCGCCCTGGTGGCCGCCCGCGCGACGATGCGGGCGGTGCTTCGGGCCGAGGGGGCCGAGCGCCTGGTCGAGCCGTTCGATCCCGCCCGCTACAACCATCAGGCGACGGTCGGCGAGAACATCCTGTTTGGCGAGCCGGTGGGCCCGACCTTCGCGCCCAAGCGCTTGGCGCGGCATCCCTACATGCGGGCGGTGCTGGAGGCGGAAGACCTCGTCCGCCCGCTCACCGAGATCGGCCTCGCCGTCGCGCGGAGCACCGTCGAGATCTTCGCCGAGCTGCCCAACGACCATCCGCTGTTCGATGCGTTCTCCCTCTTCCCGGCGGACGAGCGCGGCTACTTCGAGGATCTGGTGGTGCGCCAGCCGAGCGCGGTCGCCCTGCGTCGCGGCCCGGCGGGCCAGCGCGACCGCGAGCGGCTGATCGGTCTGGCGTTGCGCTACAGCGAAACCCGCCACCGCTTCGGCCTGATCGATCCGGCGTTCGAAGAGAGGCTCGTGGCCGCCCGCCAGTCCTTCGCGCGGATGCTGCCGTCGTATCTCGCCGCGGCTGTGGAGTTCTACGATCCGACGCGGATCAATTCGGCGGCCAGCGTCGAGGAGAACCTGCTGTTCGGCCGCGTCAGCCAGGGCGAGGCCGGCGCCGAGCCGCGGGTGCGCGCGATCGTCCGGCGGGTGCTGACCGAGGAGGGCCTGGAGGCCTCGGTCTACCGCCTCGGGCTCGAGAGCCGCGTCGAACCCGGCAGCGCCGGCACCGGCTCGGTCGCGGGCGAGGGCGCGATTCCGGTCGAGATGCGCATCGCGATCGACCTCGCCCGCTGCCTGATCCGCCAGCCCGACATCGTCGTGGTCGCGATCCTGCTCGACGAGCGCAAGCCCGCCGAGATCGCGGCGCGCATCACCCGCCTGCGCGCGGCCCGCGCCGGCCGCGGCCTCGTCGTCTGCGTCCCGGACGCCGCCGACCTCGCCGCCCTCGATCCCTTCGACGCGGTGATCGCCGTGGAGAACAGCACGGTGGTGCCGCTGCAGCCGGACGCAGCCCGCACGCTCGAGCCGGCGTGAAGCCATACGGGCGCCGTATTGGCCGCACAGGCTCGTCCCTGCGTGCCCGCCTCGTGCAGGGCCGCGTCGGCCGCGACGTCGCGCGCCCCTCCCGCCC
>NZ_VRVF01000171.1:0-1763 GCF_008040045.1 Methylobacterium sp. WL8
CCCCCGGCGACCTTCCGCCGCCCGTTCCGCCGGACGACCTGCCCGATATCGGCCCGACCGGGCCGCGCACGCCCTATCCAGTCAACGACCCCGGCATCGGCGAACCGGGCGGCCCCGGCTCCGAGCCGGACGTGTTCCCCGGCGCCCCGACGGACCCCGGCGTCCGGATGTGAGGACGGCTCAATGGCCGCCGTGCGACGCCCTGACGTCGCGCGGCGCCACGAGGATCTCGGAGAGGCTCGTCGCCACGTGACGGGCCTCTTCGTCGGTCAGGCGCAGCTGGAACGGCGGCAGGGCCCCCGCCTGGAAGGCGACGACGGCTTGGCCCTGATCGTCGGTGCCGACTTCGATCGCCGAGGAGGTGACGTCGAGCATCGCGATGTCCTCGTCGCCCATCTCGTCGGCCATGTCGGCCTCCTCGGGCTCGTCGATGGCGGTGAGTAGCTGGCCGACGGCGCGCACGAGGGCGCGGGCGGCGCGGGCATCCATCACGACGGCGGTCGCCTGATCGTCCTTCTGGAAGGAGAGCTGGATGTTGGCCCCTTCCAACGAAACCGAGATACCTGCCATGGATCGCCTAAAAGCCTGAACGCGAACCCTTATATGCACCGAGGCACCCGAAAATCCCAGCGGCCGCGGACCCGGTTTCGCCGGGCCTCGCCGAGATGCTGCATCCTTGCCTTGTTGCGGCCGCAGGCAACCCTTAGATAGGGTTGTGGGGGGCTCAACCCTGGGACGGACGCCGGTTACGGGTCTCATGCCCGATGCCCTGCCACCCATACCAGACTTAGAAGTCAGTCGATCCGGTCGCGTTCTCAGGAGCGGGACGGCTCGACCCATCGTCGATACGAGGTTCTCTACGTGAATACCGGTACCGTGAAGTGGTTCAACGAGACCAAGGGCTACGGCTTCATCCAGCCGGATGACGGCGGCAAGGACGTGTTCGTCCACATCTCCGCCGTCGAGCGCGCCGGCATGCGCAACCTGATCGAGGGTCAGAAGGTCTCCTACGAGATCCTCACCGACAAGCGCAGCGGCAAGGACGCCGCCGGCAACCTCCAGGCTGCCTGAGGCCATCGGTCTCCCATCCACGCGACCGTGAACGCGGTCGAAACCATCCGACGCCGCCATCCCTTGGGAACGGTTGCGCCGGACGGTCAAGGTAAACCAAATCTTAATCGCCACAGCTTAGAAACAGAGCCGGGTCCGCCATGCTGCGGAGCAAACCCGATCAATCGGAAGACAAAAACACACACCATGTTGTTCGAATACACCCGACGCCGTAGCGTCCGGTCGCCCGTCACGGATTCGGCGACCTTCAAGGTGGGACGCATCAGGCAGAGCGCGACGTCGGACGCCCCGACCCTCGACCTCTCCCACCTCATCGATGGCTCCTACAACTACCATTCGCCCCGGGAACTGCGCTGGCATCTCGCCGAGCGCCTCGGGCTCGCGCCAGCGGCTCTCGCGCTGCGCGAAGCCGCCCACGCCTGATCGCCCGCGGCGGCGAACGGCCGAGAGCGGGTGACCGCCAGGCACGAACGCAAGCCGGCGAGGGCCAGCCTTAGACCGACAGCAATGAGCCGATCCCGGTCCGACCGGGTCGGCTCTTTCGCGTTTCGAGGCCGCTTTTTTTCTAGGACGGCAGAATTGGCTGTTTGAGCGTTGAGGGTGCGGGGGCGTCTACGGGGAGGCGCATGATGTCTCGCACCCAGTGTCGGACGCCGGATCGTGAGCGGGTCCTGGTTCCGGTCCGCCAGCAC
>NZ_VRVF01000172.1:0-1708 GCF_008040045.1 Methylobacterium sp. WL8
GGGCGGGGTTGGGCGGCGGCGGGCATGGGGTGCGACTCGCTGTGAGAACAGAACAAGAACACACCAGATCGGTCAAGGTTCGGTCAAGAGGGGCGGCAAAGTGGGGGATTCAGGCGAACCGGGATGCGGCCCCATGCGGCGGCGGTCGTGCTCGATCGCGAAGACGTGGGCGTAGAGGTTGGCGACCCAGCGCCGTCCCTCCACGGTGAGGTCGAGGGCGCGGATGGCGTCGCCGATCACCGGCTCGACCTTGCCCCAGAAGAAGCTCGGGTAGCGCTCGGCCAGATCCGCCGGGTCGACGTAGCCGAGCGATTCGCACAGGCCCGCCTCGCGCAGCTCGTGGAACAGCGCGTTGAGTTTTCGCGGATAGAGCGGATCGCCGAGCTGGCCGATGAGGTCGGCCGCGCGCATCAGCCCGGCCTCCGTGGCGGTCTCGGCGTGGTCGCCGTCGTCGGGCACGGGGAAGCGCGTCAGCTCGATCGCGCGTGCCACGCGGCCGGCGTCGACGAACTCGTGGGTAGCGAAGCGCTCCCACACCGCGATCTTCGAGCGCTCGACGTGGTGCGCGGTGAGCCCGGCATCGGACGCCCCGCGCGGCAGCCCGACGGTGGTGCCGGCCCGGTCGATCACGAACCGGGTGCGCGTGTCGCCGGCGCAGACGCCGCGGACGTAGCCGATGTCGTGGTAGAGCGCGGCCAGGATCGCGTGCAGCCAGTCCCGCGGCGACACCCCCTGCGCCACGAAGCGGCCGCGCAGGATGTCCTGGGTCACCAGCGTCACGAGGGTGGTGTGGTCGGCATCGTGATAGAGCGCGTCGCTCTGCGCGATCCGCTCGATGGTCAGCCGCGCCGATTCCTCGATCACCTCGACATAGCCCGGCTCCCGGCTGCCGAAGGTGCGCCGGTAGACCAGGGCGAGATGTTCGCCCAGGGCATTGGCGAGGAGCTTCGTGGCGTCGAGCATGAAACTACCATTAGTCGAAGGGTGCCGGAGATTGTAACGGATAGATATCGGGGGACATACCTCCTCGGTATGGTGTCGCGCCGGGAGTTGATTGCATGCTCATAGGTGACAGCTTAGGTGGTATTTAAATATAATTATCTAATTTCTCAATATGTTTGGAAAAAGCTAGAATGGAAAAGAAATATCAGATATTTATTTCGTCTACTTATTTAGATTTGATCGATGTAAGGCGCGAGATAGCGAAGGCAGTTTTGCGGCAGACAGAAATCCCTGCCGCTATGGAAGATTTTGGGTCGGTCGATCGGGCAGCATTAGAATACATAAAAGCCGTAATTGATCAGTGTGATTATTATGTACTTATAATAGCAGGAAGGTACGGATCTATCGATGAAAGCGGTCTTAGTTATACAGAACAAGAATACGATTATGCTTTAGAAAAATCGAAGACAATACTTGTTTTCATAAGGCGAGACATCTCAAATATCCCTGCGAAAGATGTTGATACGGACAAAAATTTACGCAAGAAATTAGAACGGTTCCGATCCAAGGCTTCCAAAGGAAGGCTCGTAAGTTTTTGGGACGACCCGAAAACGCTTATTACAGACGTTACGATTGCGCTAGGTCGCGGACTCATTAAGTTCGTAGCCAGACGCGAAGGGCAGCGAGTTTGACGCTGGCGAGGAAGTTGTCCGGGTCTTTGTCGTAGCGCGTGGCGACGGCCCGGAAGTGTTTGATCTTGCTGAAG
>NZ_VRVF01000173.1:0-1699 GCF_008040045.1 Methylobacterium sp. WL8
ATGGAACGCTGTATTATAGCAATACTTTTTTGAAGAAGATCCAATTTACCTTGTATTTCAACTGACATTCCTAACAAGCGCTGATCTTTATCGAATTTCTCCATATTTTCTAATTGGCGCCTTAAATTGTTAATACCAGTAATAACTTTATGCTGATTAAAATCGTCTTTCCCGCGACTTAGATCTTGTGTATGACCTTTATCCCCACCGTCATTCGTAGAACTGCCAAATTTAAAATGATCAAGCTCTGCTCGGAGACTTTGAGCCCAGCTATGGATGATTTCAAGTTCGCTCTGAGCTTCATAAGTATTATCATACAAAATTGATGTTTGATCAATCTGTAATGGTAATGCCGCATCAGAGCAACACGCGATAATGTAAATTGGGTCGACCATGTTAGCGATCGACTGGCTAATAGAGCCATTCGCTAGACTGTGGATATTTATATTACTTTTAACATTACTGTCTAGTGGCGAAAGAACTGATGTTTGATAAATCCTCTGGCCAAGTAGCTTATTTTTTTTGAAAAACTTTTTGCAAATCTCCTCAAACTCATCCGTCGTGAGTTCAAGCTTATGAAATATATTCGACTGCCCTAAACCGTCAGAGTACAAAGACTTGTCAGGAGTTGAAATCAAAAGTAACCCATTTTTCTTCAATACTCTCTTGATCTCAGAAAATGCGCTTTCATGATCAAGTATGTGTTCGATTGTTTCAAAGCAAGTAACTACATCAAATTTTTCGTCCTTAAAAGGTAAATTAGAAATGTCCGAAACGCAAAATCGTAAATTTGACCTGCTGTATGATTTGGATGCCCATTCAATAGCTTCAAAACTTACATCGACGGCATGAACATCAATCGCGGATTCAGCTAAGAAAGCGGCTCCATAGCCCTCGCCGCAAGCAACATCCAATACAGATTTTTCTTTGACAAATTGCCTCGCAAATGCGTATCTCTGCCAATGTTCGTAAGCAGTGATGCCTACCCGATCAGGATGGAATCGCTCACCAGAATAATCCATGTCATCCTCCGATAAAGAATTACCAATTAATCCAATTATGCCTTAATATAAACTCTGACATCAATGCTTTAGACTGAACATTTGTTTCCATGCGAAGCATTGAAGATTTATGAACCCGGTACCTACAGAGTATCTGTGGGACGTACACGCCATAGCGATCAGTTTCAATAAAATTGCACCAAAGATCATAATCTTCCCACCCGGGGATATGAAAGAAAGAATAGCCGCCGACAGCTTCGATAGCAGACTTTCTTATAAGAGCCATCGCGTCTACATAATTGCTTATCTTGAAGCGCTCTTTGCTCCAAATATCAGCAGCACCGATATCAGAGACATCGCCAAAAATCTCGATTTGTGAATAGGCAGCATCTGATCCGGCAGTGCAACAAGCATCTAATAGGCATCCAATTGCCCTTGGATATATTTCATTATCTGCATCTAAAATAAAGACGAATTCTCCGCGGGCATGCTCAAGCCCTATATTGCGACTTGCTGCAAGACCAAAATTGTCAATATTTGATAACAGCAACGCTCTCTTGAAATTATTGCTTCTTTTCTCAAACCAGTCTGTGACTGTCGAAAGAGATTGGTCTGTCGATTTATCGTCTATTACTATTATTTCAAGATCGGTAAATGTTTGAGAATGGACGCTTTCAAGCGCTTGGGTTATATAATTT
>NZ_VRVF01000174.1:0-1687 GCF_008040045.1 Methylobacterium sp. WL8
CCCCTCCCCCCACCTTTCCAAGCCGGCCTCCGCGGCGGCGTTTCTCGTCACGCGGTGAATCGATCCTTGTCGCGGCCGACGGGCTTGGTCGCGCAGGGAGAAGCATGGCGGACGGGCCGAGGCATGACGCGACCGCCCTTGACAGGCGCGCGACCCCGGCGCCTTGCTCCCGCCTTCCGAAGGTCCTGCCTTGCGACGTCGCGGGGCCTACGGGTCATGGGCCGATGCGGCCGGCGGAGGCCGGGATCGCTGCACGGCAAGCGGAGTCTTCGAGATGGGTTACAAGGTCGCCATCGTCGGCGCCACGGGCAACGTGGGCCGCGAGATGCTGGACATCCTCGCCGAGCGGGCCTTCCCCGCCGACGAGGTCGTGGCGCTGGCCTCGCGCCGCAGCCAGGGCCAGGAGGTCTCCTTCGGCGACAAGATCCTCAAGGTCAAAGCGCTCGACACCTACGACTTCTCCGACACCGACATCTGCCTGATGTCGGCCGGCGGCGAGACCTCGAAGGAGTGGTCGCCCCGCATCGGCGCGCAGGGCTGCGTCGTGATCGATAATTCCTCGGCGTTCCGCTACGATTCGGACGTACCGCTGATCGTGCCCGAGGTGAACGCCGACGCGGTGGTCGGCTTTTCCAAGCGCAACATCATCGCAAACCCGAACTGCTCGACGGCCCAGCTCGTCGTGGCCCTGAAGCCGCTGCACGACGCGGCGACGATCAAGCGGGTGGTGATCTCGACCTACCAGTCGGTCTCCGGCGCCGGCAAGGACGCGATGGACGAGCTGTTCAACCAGACCCGCGCCGTGTTCACGGCCGGCGAGGTGAAGCAGGAGAAGTTCACCAAGCGCATCGCCTTCAACGTCATCCCGCACATCGACGTGTTCATGGAGGACGGCTACACCAAGGAAGAGTGGAAGCTGGTCGCAGAGACCAAGAAGATGCTCGATCCCAAGATCAAGCTCACGGCCACCGCCGTGCGCGTGCCTGTGTTCATCGGCCACGCGGAAGCCGTCAACGTCGAGTTCGAGCGCCCGATTTCGCCCGAAGAGGCGACCGCGATCCTGCGCTCGGCGCCCGGCATCTTGGTGATCGATAAGCGCGAGAACGGCGGCTACATGACCCCACACGAGGCGGCGGGCGAGGACGCCACCTACATCTCCCGCATCCGCGAGGACGCGACTGTGGAGAACGGCCTGAACTTCTGGTGCGTCTCGGACAACCTGCGCAAGGGCGCCGCCCTGAACACGGTCCAGATCGCCGAGCTCTTGATCAACCGCAAGCTGATCGGGCGGGACAAGAAGGCGGCCTGAGGGCTTCTTCACGCGTCGCTGTATCGCTGTTCGATCGAGCGCAGTCTCCGCAGGGAGGCTGCGCTTTTTCGTGGCCGACAGATCATGGCCTTTGCCCGTCGACAGAGGGGGGGCTGCCGCCACGCGATCCGATCGATAGAACGAGCCCGATGAAAATCCATCTACTCGCACTCGGCGCTGGCCTGGCGGTTGCCACCCCGGCCTTGGCTGAAGACCTGATGACGCACCTGGCGAACCCCGCCGAGCAGGTCCTTCAGACGGTCGACTACGCCAACACGCGCTATTCCAAGCTCGACCAGATCAACGCCGGAAACGTCAAGAACCTCCAGGTCGCCTGGACCTTCTCGACCGGCGTGCTGCGCGGCCACGAGGGCTCGC
>NZ_VRVF01000175.1:0-1671 GCF_008040045.1 Methylobacterium sp. WL8
CTAGGACGGCAGAATTGGCTGTTTGAGCGTTGAGGGTGCGGGGGCGTCTACGGGGAGGCGCATGATGTCTCGCACCCAGTGTCGGACGCCGGATCGTGAGCGGGTCCTGGTTCCGGTCCGCCAGCACTGCCCGGCCTGCGGCCGGGCGATGGGGATCCGCTACGAGAACCAGCGCACGCTGGTGACGCTGGCCGGCACGGTGCGGCTGCGGTTGAAGATCCGCCGCTGCGAGGCGGCGGACTGTGCCCGTTTCCACAAGCCCTATCGTCCGGAAGCCGAGGGCGCGCTCGCTCTACCGCAACAGGAGTTCGGCCTCGACGTCGTGGCACTGGTGGGCGCCCTGCGCCACCGCGAGCACCGCTCTGTGCCGGAGATCCACGCGATCCTGCGCGGGCGCGGGGTCGTCATCGCCGAGCGCAGCGTGACCAACCTGCTCGACCGCTACGACGAGGTCGTGGCCGTCCAACTCGCCGACCCCGCTCACCTGCGCCGGCAACTGGCCGGGCAGGACCGGATCATCCTGGCACTCGACGGCCTGCAGCCGGATGTCGGGCACGAAGTGCTCTGGGTCCTGC
This sequence comes from Methylobacterium sp. WL8, assembly GCF_008040045.1. Lineage (NCBI taxonomy): Bacteria > Pseudomonadati > Pseudomonadota > Alphaproteobacteria > Hyphomicrobiales > Methylobacteriaceae > Methylobacterium > Methylobacterium sp. WL8. Next base: position 576 of record NZ_VRVF01000175.1, read on the forward strand.
GCGATTGCCTCTCCGGTACGGTGCTCCTGGCCCGCAGCCTGTTGTCGGGCACGGCCGAGGATCTGGCCGTCCTGCTGCATGAGGTGATCGCAGCCGTGGGCGTGCCGGTGGCGGGCGTGATCAGCGACGGTCAGCATTCCATCCGCAAGGCTGTGGCCCTGGTCCTGCCAGGGGTGCCCCATCAACTCTGCCACTTCCATTTCCTGCGCGAGGCGGCCCTGCCGATCTTCGAGGCCGACCGGCACGCCAAGAAGGAACTGAAGAAGGGGATACGCGGCGTCCGCCCGATCGAGCGGGCGGTGGAGGGGCGCACGGACGGGCAGGCCGATCTGGTCCGCGGCTACGCGAGCGCGGTGCGCAGCGCGATCACCGACGACGGCCGCGCCCCGCTCGACGCGGCGGGCCTGCGCTTGAAGGGCCGATTGGAGAAGGTCGCCGGGAGCCTGGAACGGGTACGCTCAAAAGGGGGGCCGAAGCGCAGGGTTCGCGACCGCTCGCACGGCTCCAGCACCTGATCGACCGGGCGCTCGCCGCCACGGCGCCGCTCTGGCCGGCGGTCCGCCAAGGCTTCGTCTTCGTGCACGCGGCCGCGCACCTCCTGGCCAATCCCGCCGGGGAACCGGGGACCAAGGTCCGGCGGCGCTTCGACGGCCTGCTCGCGGCGATGCGGCGCCACCGGGATCGGGTGGAAAGCCTGGGTCCCGCCCTCGACCACTTCCGCAAGGTGGCGCGCAGCTACCGGCCGGGGCTGTTCCATGCCGGCGACGTGGCGGACCTGCCGCGCACCAACAATGCCCTGGAGCAACTGTTCGGCTCCCAGCGCTACCACGAGCGGCGGGCAACCGGACGCAAGACGGCCTCACCCGGCGCGGTGCTGCGGGGAGCCGTGCGGCTCGTCGCCGGCATCCGGACCCGAGCCGGGGCGCCCTCCGGACGCGACCTCGGCCAGGTCGATCCGACACGGTGGCGGGCCCTGCGCCGATCCCTCGACATCCGCAGGCAGGCGCGGACCGCACGAACCCGCTTCCGCCGCGATCCCGACGCCTACCTCACCGCCCTCGAACAACAGGCCCAACAGCCAATTCTGCCGTCCTAG
>NZ_VRVF01000176.1:0-1652 GCF_008040045.1 Methylobacterium sp. WL8
TCGGATAACGAAGCTCGCTTCGATCGTAGCGGGTCCGGTTCTCAGTCGTCCACATCGGCAGCCTCCACACAGGCAGCCTTGAATCACAAACCCCTCACCTCACTCAATATGTCGCCGGACAGACACTTAGATGGTGAGCGGCGGTCATTGCACATACTTCATGGATATCAAGATCTCAATTTCGCACACATCGCTTACCCAAGCCCGGACAAAAATGGTCACATATTTCGGACCAATAATTTGATGCGATTGCCGCACGTGGCGATCGGCATGTTGACCCCACCCGAAGGTCCTACGGAGTCACCAGACCCTGAGATCATCGAGAGCATCGAACGGCATTTTCGTGACAATGACTAAGGTTTTATCTTTCCCGGATCGTAGTTCTGGCTTCTCTCCTGCTCGGCTAGTCGAAGCCCGGCTCGCCAAGCAGAAGTCGCGTGCCGAATTAGCGCGAGAGATAGATCTTAGTGGGCAAGCTATTGGTCACTATGAGACTGGCGAACGCCGTCCAGACATGTCTGTAATTATCCGTATCGCAAGCGCGCTAGAACAACCCGTTCCGTTTTTTCTAAAGCCAAGCCCTTCTATTGAGCGCCATCAAGGTACTCGCTATTTCCGTAGCGTGGGCGCTCGATCCAATAAGCTTAACTACGCTCTTGACGTCAGGGCTAAATGGCTCTGGGAACTGGTAAACCTCGTTGGATCCGAAATTCGTTTTCCGGCGCCCAATTTGCCCGATATTCTCCCTCCAGAGCACGGCATACATTACACTCTTGAAGAGTTGGAGAGTGCTGCAGAGCGCGTCCGGAGGCACTGGGGGCTAGGTGACGGTCCAATTGCAAATGTCGTAGCGCTGTTCGAGACTCATGGCGTAATAGTTACAAGACTCAGCTTAATATCAGACGATGTAGACGCCTTTTCATGCTGGATCGAAAAGCGTCCTTACATTTTGCTTGGCTCCGAAAAGCAGTCAAGTTGTCGATCAAGATTTGATGCAGCCCATGAGCTTGCTCATTTGCTACTTCATCGCGATATAGCACAAGAAGATTTAGAGGAAAAATCCGTCAGAGAACGCATAGAATTGGAGGCTCATGCTTTTGCTGCAGCGTTCCTATTTCCTCGCGTGGCGATGATGCGTGAGTTTTTTTCAACCCGTTTAAGTCATCTTAAAGGACTTAAATTACGGTGGCGAGTTTCGATGCAGGCAATCGCACACTGGGCAAAACGGCTCGGAATTATCGACGATTATCAGTATGTGTTGTTTAGAAAACAGATCAGCTCAAATAAGTGGAACAAAATTGAGCCGCTTGATAGAGAAATACCCATTGAAATGCCGCAATGGCTCCTCAAGTGCTGGCGCCTTTTTGCTGCAAGGCGCGCCTTACCCGCTCAAGGCGTAGAAGATACAATTGGCTTTTCGCTTGATCTGATTGCGAACTTATTTGGCGCACCTGGGGAAACTAGCCTGCTCACGAGATCGGTTGTCGCAACTGGATAGCGGCGCGTCATACTTGACGCAAAAAAACTAGGACGGCAGAATTGGCTGTTTGAGCGTTGAGGGTGCGGGGGCGTCTACGGGGAGGCGCATGATGTCTCGCACCCAGTGTCGGACGCCGGATCGTGAGCGGGTCCTGGTTCCGGTCCGCCAGCAC
>NZ_VRVF01000177.1:0-1614 GCF_008040045.1 Methylobacterium sp. WL8
CCCATCATGCGGCGGCCTCGCGCCGACCGCGAAGAGAAGCGCGTGACCCGCGGAAGCGATACAGCCGGAACCCGAAAACGTCGATCAGGAGAAGCTTGCCTCACGAACCCCAATCAGAGAGGACTCTTAAACGACCCGACAGCGAAGCGCGCAGTATGCCGACCGAGGTTCTGCCCTTGGCTGTACGACCCAAATCAAATAGCTTGCGAGAAACACGGTTTGGCTCATCCATGTCGGACCGCGTAATTTTTCCCACGGCAAATAATAATCGAGAGGTGATGTATTGCGTGTCGCAATAATTGGATCTGGCTACGTGGGCCTCGTTTCGGGCACCTGTTTTGCTGATTTCGGTCACGACGTCGTGTGCGTCGACAAAGATGAGGCTAAAATCGAGGCCCTAAGAAGTGGGTTTATTCCCATTTTTGAGCCAGGTCTCGAGGTGCTCGTAAATAATAACATCAAATGTGGTCGATTATCCTTTACAACTAATCTGCACGAAGCCGTTCCTACTGCTGACGTCGTTTTGATCGCGGTTGGTACACCTTCGCGTAGAGGTGATGGACATGCAGATTTATCATATGTTTATGCAGCAGCACATGAAATTGCCTCAATGATAAACGACTTTACTGTCGTGGTCACCAAGTCGACGGTTCCAGTTGGGACTGGCGACGAAGTAGAGCGTATTATCCGCGAATCTCGCCCAGATGCAGAATTTTCCGTTGTTTCCAATCCCGAGTTTTTGCGAGAGGGCGCTGCAATCGAGGATTTTAAGCGTCCAGATCGAATTGTAATTGGGGTCAACGATAGCCGCGGGGAGCTTGTTATGGCCGAACTCTATCGGCCGCTCTTTCTTAACGCTGCCCCAATTATGAATACAAACCGCCGAACAGCTGAGCTCATCAAATATGCAGCCAACTCTTTTCTAGCAACTAAAATTACATTCATTAATGAGATCGCAGATTTGTGCGAGCAAGTCGGAGCTGACGTACAAGAGGTAGCTCGTGGCATCGGCCTAGACAATCGCATAGGAGGTAAATTCCTACACGCTGGTCCAGGCTATGGAGGGTCATGTTTTCCAAAGGATACGTTGGCACTCGTCAGAATCGCTCAAGATTACGGCGTATCGGTACGTATTATCGAAACCGTCGTAGCAGTAAACGAAGGCCGCAAGCGTGCTATGGCCCGTAAGGTGATCACCGCGTGCGAAGGTTCGGTGCGGGGAAAAAGAATCGCATTGCTAGGCTTAACTTTCAAGCCCAACACTGACGACATGCGCGATGCTCCTTCACTTGCAATTGTTGCAGGCCTCCAAGATGCTGGTGCGGAGATCCAGGCCTACGACCCTGAGGGAATGGAGCAAGCTAAGCTGCTTTTGCCCAATATTGCCTATGCAGATAACCCATACGATTGCGTGCAAGGTGCCGACGCACTGGTTATTGTCACTGAATGGGACGCCTTCCGGGCACTTGATCTTGATCGCCTTAAGCGCAATATGAATGAACGTGCAGTTATGGTGGATTTGCGTAATGTCTATCGTCGCGATGAGGTGTGCAAGCATGGATTTACATATTTCAGCATCGGCAGCCCCAAATGTTTTAGTGACCAGTAAATATT
>NZ_VRVF01000178.1:0-1470 GCF_008040045.1 Methylobacterium sp. WL8
TGACCATGATTTCAAATCTATATTTAACGAACAAAGTAATTATGGCATAGCGTTGGTACGTCCCTCCTGGATTATGAAATTGTTAGAATCTAATATGCATATTAAGATAATGAGTTATAAAGAACGTGCTTGGGATAATCATCAAGATGTTTGCATATTTGGTCTTCCTGCGATTAATGCAGATTGATCGTTCCGTACTGAGAAGGGGGTAAACACCAGAGCTTCGCTCGACAGCTCGGCGCCATGTTGGACTTAACCAGACCTTGCGATTTGACCTGAGTCCTACAGGTCAAATCGTAGCTCCTCGCTGCGTCGATGCCACAGGCCGGGCAGATGGCCCCGAAGACGTAGGCCGAGGCCGTGCGCTGGTCCTTGGGGGCTGAGGTGCATGTCCCGCGCTTGGCCCGGCGCCGGGTCAGGGTGTTCTTCTGGCCGACACGAGCCTCGTCGCAGAACCAGACCTCTATCGGCTTCCCGCCGACAGCTTGCGCGATGTCCGCCAGACGGTCGGGGAAGTCTTTTTAAAGACGGCCGCGGCGTCCGGATCCTGGGCGTGATGGCGCGGGCGGGCCGAGAGCTTGCGGTAGCCCATGGCTCGCAAGACCCGGCTCGAGGTCTGCTCGGAGACCGACACGCCGTGATCCTCGGACAGGATTTGGGCCAGATCGCACAACCGCCAGCGCACCACACCGTGTGCGGCCGGCGTCGGTCCCTGGTCGACCAGCGCCTTGAGGACATCGCGCTGGTCGGCGTTCAGGCGCGGCCGGGCCTCGGGGGCCTTGCCGTCGACCAGCCCGTCCGGTCCATCGGCGTTGAAGGCCACGACCCAGTCGCGCACCGTTTGCAACCCGACTCCGCCGATCTCGGCCGCCTCCAAGCGCAGACCACCCGCGGCGATCACCGACAGCGCCAACAGGCGGCGGGTCTGCGCCGGATCACGCGAACCCTTGGCCAGACCGCGCAAGGCCTCGGCATCGAAGTCCGACCGCAGCGGCACCGGTGCAGCCATCGCATCCTCCTCAGGCTCCAAACCCAAGGAAAGAAGCACGCCCGAGATGCCGACGCTACCCCGCGTGAGTCCGGCTCAGCGAGAAGCGGTATGACGCACGGCGTTTGAGATGGGCGGGTTCGGGCGGCCGCCTGATGCGCCCGTCTCTAACGCCGCGGACCGGGCGTCAAACGGCGCCGGAAGCCACACCGGCCAAACCTTCCGCAAACACGCGTTGAAACGCAACCGTAATGCTAGAGCGGCATCCGATCGGGCTGAATCACTAGGGTTTACCGGTCGGGGTTTGATGTGATTCCCTGCGCGGCTTTCGCAGGAGAGCCGCATGGCATCTGCTGGTCGTGTCCCAGGCGGTGGTGTAGCTGAGGGGTGGTCATCGGCGGTTGCCGGGTAGGGTCGGGTTGCGACGACCAACCCCGAACCCGAGAGACCCCCGATGACCGACGAGATCATGGCCCTGCGCG
>NZ_VRVF01000179.1:0-1459 GCF_008040045.1 Methylobacterium sp. WL8
GCGGAACGGCTAACGGGCCGCCCCGCAAGGTGGATGGCTACCTTGCTCGTGAGAGCGTCAGCGCGACACGTACCGACACGCCTCTTCGCGAGGTGCCTCAGACCGTGGTCGTCGTGCCGGACAGTGTTCTTCAGGATGCCGCCGCGACGCGGGTCGACACTGCCCTCGACCTTGCCGGCGTCGGCCGGGCCAATAACTTCGCCGGCCTTGGGCTGACGGAGTTCACGATCCGCGGCTTCAACACCGGCGAGTATTACCGCAATGGGTTTCCGATCAACCGCGGCTTCCCGAACTCGCCGGACGTGGTCTCCATCGAGCGGATCGAGGTGCTGAAGGGTCCCTCAGCCTTCCTCTACGGCCGCGGCGATCCCGGTGGGACCTTCAACATCGTCACCAAGCAGCCGCTCGCCGAACGCGCCCTCGCGATCGGCACGCAGTACGGCAGCTTCAACCAGAAGCGCAGCACCTTCGACGCCACCGGTGCTCTCGATGAGGAGGGGCGGGTGCTCGCTCGGGTCACGGGGGCCGTCGAGGATAATGGCAGCTTTCGCGACTACGTGAGCGGTGACCGCTTCTACCTCGCCCCCGTCATCGCCTGGAAGCCGACCGCCGACACCACGATCACCTTGGAGGGCGAGGTGATGAGCACCGCCACGACCTTCGACCGGGGCGTCGTGCCGATCAACGGCAACATCCGCGCACTTCCACGCAACCGCTTCATCGGCGAGCCCGGCATCCCGCCGGTGCGCAACGACAACGCTCTGGGGCAGCTTCGCATCGAGCACAGGCTCGACTCGAACTGGGTAGTGACGGCCGGCGCCCAAGCCCTCGGCGGGCGCCTATTGGGCGACGGCGTGGGCGCCATGAACGTCCTGCAGGACGGCCGCACCCTGCGCCGCACCTTTGAGCACCGGGACCTGAGCTGGTCCGACATCGACCTGCAGCTCAACCTCGCAGGCAAGTTCGAGACCGGTCCCTTCCGGCACACCTTGTTGATGGGCTTCGAGTACGACAGCTACCAATACCGCGAGGTTTTCGACCGCTCGAACGCGAACCTCTTCCCCTTCACCCTCGACCTGTTCGCCCCACGCTACGGACAGGCGGCGCGGCCGCCGCTCGCCTCGATCACCAACTTCCTCCAGAACACGGAGAGCTACGGCGGCTACGTTCAGGACCAGATCGACATCACCCCACGCCTACATGCGCTCGTGGGCGTGCGCGTCGAAAGCCTTGGCCTGGTCTCGACCGACTACCGGACCGGGCGCTCCACCAGCCTGCAGGACACGGTCGCGACGCCGCGCTTCGGCCTTTCCTACGATCTTGCGGACACGGTCTCGCTCTACGGCAGCTATGGTCGCTCCTTCCTACCAAACACCGGCACGAACCGCGCGGGGCAGCCCTTCGCCTTCCAGCAGGGTGAGGGCTATGAGATCGGCACCAAGCTCAGCCTGCTCGATGG